>CANCAO010000193.1 GCA_947374105.1 Comamonadaceae bacterium
CGCTGGATTGACGGCGTGCTGGAGAAAAACGAACTGATCGACCAGGACTCCAATCTGCGTGGCGTCTTCTACTGGGGCCATGCGCCCAACTCGCAGACCCGAGGTCTGGAGATGAAGCGCGCCATGGACAAGCTGGACTTGTTGGTGGTGGTGGATCCGTATCCATCCGCCACAGCCGCCATGGCCGCCATGCCCGGCAAGCCTGAGGATTTGAATCCGAATCGTGCGGTGTACCTGTTGCCCGCCGCGACGCAGTTTGAGACCAGTGGCTCGGCCACCGCGTCGAACCGCTCCATTCAGTGGCGTGAGAAGGTCATTGATCCCCTGTGGGAGAGCCGCAGCGATCACATGATCATGCATCAGTTCGCTGAGAAGCTGGGCTTTGCCACTGAGCTGTCCAAGAACTACAAAATGCAAAAAGTCAAAGGCATGGACGAGCCCGTGCCCGAAGATATCTTGCGTGAAATCAACAAAGGCATGTGGACGATTGGCTACACCGGCCAGAGCCCAGAGCGTCTCAAAGCGCACATGAAGAACATGCATTTGTTCGACGTGAAAACACTGCGTGCCAAAGGCGGCAAAGACAAAGAAACCGGCTACGACTTCACCGGTGACTACTTCGGTCTGCCTTGGCCTTGCTACGGCACCGCCGAACTCAAGCACCCCGGCTCGCCCAACCTGTACGACACCTCCAAACACGTCATGGACGGCGGCGGTAACTTCCGCGCCAACTTCGGCGTTGAGCGTGAAGGCAAGTCTTTGTTGGCCGAAAACGGTTCTCACTCCCTGGGTGCAGACATCACGACCGGCTACCCAGAATTCGACCACGTGCTGCTCAAAAAGCTGGGTTGGTGGGACGACCTCACCGATGCCGAGAAAACCGCAGCTGAAGGCAAAAACTGGAAGACCGATCTGTCCGGCGGCATTCAGCGCGTTTGCATGAAGGTGCACGGCGTTCACCCATTTGGCAATGCCAAGGCCCGCGCCGTGGTCTGGAACTTCCCCGATCCCGTGCCCCAGCACCGTGAGCCGCTGTACAGCACCCGCCCTGACATGGTGGCCAAGTACCCCACGCACGACGACAAAAAAGCATTCTGGCGCATGCCTACCCTGTACAAAACCGTGCAGGCTAAGAACATCGCTGACAAAGCGCATGAGAAGTTCCCACTGATCTTGACCTCGGGTCGACTGGTGGAGTACGAGGGCGGCGGCGAGGAAACCCGTTCCAACCCCTGGCTGGCCGAATTGCAGCAGGAAGCCTTTGTCGAAATCAACCCCCAGGCGGCAGCAGATCGCGGCATTCGCAACGGCGAGCGTGTCTGGTTGGTGTCGCCGACTGGCGCGCGTTTGAATGTGCAGGCCATGGTGACCCCGCGTGTCGGAGCCGACACGGTGTTCATGCCCTTCCACTTCTCAGGCCGTTGGCAGGGCGCAGACATGCTGGCCCACTACCCCAATGGCGCAGCGCCTATCGTACGCGGCGAAGCGGTGAACACGGCTACCACCTATGGTTACGACAGCGTGACGATGATGCAAGAAACCAAGACGACGATCTGCAATATCGAGAGAGCATGAGATTTTGTGGGACAGACCGCAGTTACGCGAAGCGAACAAGCTCTGTCCTCAACTGATTAGGAGTTTTTATGGCAAGAATGAAATTTGTTTGCGACGCTGAGCGTTGTATTGAGTGCAACGGTTGCGTTACGGCTTGCAAGAACGAGCACGAAGTGCCATGGGGCGTCAATCGTCGCCGCGTGGTCACGCTCAACGACGGCGTGCCCGGTGAAAAATCCATCTCGGTCGCCTGCATGCATTGCAGCGACGCACCGTGTATGGCCGTGTGCCCCGTCAATTGCTTTTACCGCACTGACGAAGGCGTGGTGTTGCACGATAAGGACATCTGCATTGGCTGCGGCTACTGCTCCTACGCCTGCCCGTTTGGTGCACCCCAGTTCCCATCGCAAGGCACCTTCGGTGTGCGTGGCAAGATGGACAAGTGCACATTCTGTGCTGGTGGCCCAGAGGAGAACGGTAGCCAGGCTGAATTTGAAAAATACGGTCGCAACCGCTTGGCTGAAGGCAAATTGCCTGCCTGCGCCGAAATGTGCTCCACCAAGGCTTTGCTGGCCGGTGACGGCGACATGGTGGCCGATATCTTCCGTAACCGCGTGTTGCAGCGTGGCAAGGGTGCTGAGGTCTGGGGCTGGGGCACCGCTTACGGCTCCAAGCAAGCCGGTCAGCCCGGCGCAAACGCACCCGCAGGAGCCAAATCATGAAGAAAACCTTCCTCATCGTTTCAGCTGTCATGATGTTGGCCGCTTGTGGTGAAAAGCCACAGACTGCCGGGGGTGCGCGGCAAGACGCTGCGCCCTACACGGGCACGGGCAAGTCCTTTGCCGATCAAGCCTGGAAACAGGGTGACAAAACGAGCTGGGAATCGCACCTGAAAGCGCGCGGACAAAATACCCAGAACGAATATTCACGCACCAACTGACAGGACGCTCTTATGAAAAAAGCACTTGTTGCAGCGTTTTGGGTGGCGCTGGCTTGGGGCCAACCGATTCTGGCGCAGGACAAACCTGCGGCGGCGTCTGTCGGCATTCAAAGCCAGAACATCGCCGATGTCAAACCCGACGCCAGCTCTGATGCAGGCTATGCCGAGCAAACCAACGCTGAGCGCGCTAAGGTTCAGCCCGGCAACAACGCGCCCATGTGGCGTGATGTGGGCAAGGGCGTAACCGGCTATAGCAGCCTGCCTTTGAGTCAAGCACCTGAAGCCGGTAATCTAATTCAACCCTTTGTGCAGTACCCCGGCTCTCGCTTGACCAATGCGGGCGAGGCTTGGCGGCAAGTTCGCAACAACTGGATCATTCCCTACGGCGGTTCGTTGTTGTTGATTGTGGTCGGCGCGATTGCCTTGTTCTACAAGAGTAAAGGTAGCATCAAGCAGCACGGCACCGATACTGGTCGCAAGATTGAACGATTCACCTGCTTTGAGCGCTCAGCCCACTGGACCAACGCCATTGCGTTCAGCATCCTGGCCATCTCCGGCTTGGTGATGGCCTTTGGGAAATTCTTCCTTCACCCCATTCTTGGGGGCACGCTGTTTGGTTGGCTGACCTATGTGCTGAAGAATCTGCACAACTTCGCCGGGCCGGTGTTTGCCGTGTCCTTGGTGGTGGTGATTGTGACTTTTGTGCGTGACAACCTGCCCGCCAAAGAAGACATCACCTGGCTGCTCAAAGGCGGTGGTTTGTTCTCTGGCGAAGAAGTGCCCTCGCACCGATTCAATGCCGGTGAGAAGGTCATGTTCTGGGGCGGCGTGTTCCTGCTGGGTCTGATTGTGGTGGGCTCTGGTTTGATGCTGGACAAGCTCATCCCCGGCTTGGTCTATGAGCGCGGCACGATGCAGCTCAGCCACATGGTTCACGCCGTGGCAACCCTGCTGATGATGTGCATGTTCATGGGCCACATCTATCTGGGCACGATTGGCATGGACGGCGCCTACAAGGCCATGAAAACGGGCCAAGTTGATGAGACTTGGGCCAAAGAGCACCATGAACTTTGGTATGACGACATCAAGTCCGGCAAGATTCCGGCTCAGCGCAGCCCGGCAGACACCGCCATGGCCCCATTACCTGTTAAAGCTTAAAAGTTGAGGACCGCATGAAATCCATTCTCGTATTGATCGCAGGCTGCACCTTGGCCATGTCGGTATTCGCCAAATTGCCCGCTCTGAATGACGAGGCCAAGGCCAAAGCCGCAGAAGCCGCCGCCAAAACAGCCCACGCTGGCAAGGTGGACGCTTATTTGCTGTGCAAATCGCAAGACCGAACAGCCGCTTATTACAAGAAGGCTGGAAAAGGCGGCGCTGACAAATCAGCGTGCGTAGATCCAGGGGCGTTTGTGTACACGCCCGCCCCAGCGACACCAGTTGCTACGGCCTCAGCTACAGCAGTTGCCGCACCAGTCGTGGCTGCAGCACCTGCTGTAAAGAAATAGCAGTCATTCATCGCTAAGCTACCTTGTGAGTGGGTTAGCAAGTTGACGAGGCCTGGGCGCAAGCTCCGGCCTTTTTTTGTTAGTCTGTCCCGCATGTCACCTATCAAGCTACCCCGATTAACTCAGGCGCAAGCCCCCTTGACGCAAGAGGTGGTGGTCGTTAATGAATTTGGCGACGCCACGTCTATTTCGATCCCCGCCGAGCGTGCACTCACGGTCTATGTGGACAAGCGTGAACTCGTTACGCTAATGACATTGGGCGCTCACCCTGAGCTGCTGGTTCTGGGCTTTCTGCGCAACCAGCGCCTGATCGCCTCGGTGCAAGACATCGAATCCATCACGGTGGATTGGGACGTTGGAGCTGCCGCCGTCAAGACCCGTGCGGGTATTGACGATCTGGCGCAACGCACTGCCAAACGCGTCGTCACCACCGGGTGTGGACAAGGCAGCGTTTTTGGCGACCTGATGGACGAGGTGGACAGCTTGGTACTACCGCCTGCAACCCTGATGCAGTCGCAACTCTACGGCATCATCAACGCCATCCGTCTGAAGGAAAGCACTTAC
>CANCAO010000194.1 GCA_947374105.1 Comamonadaceae bacterium
TAGGGTTCGCACTAGGCCATATTCACCCCAATCAGGGTGAATTGCAGACAAAAGCTGCATTCATTATTTTCGAGGTTAATTATCCTAGGTCAACGCCCTCGTATTGGGTCTGGATTTTCACCCGACGCAGACGTTCGATACTGTTTGACAAATGAGCATGCATGGCTGTGCTGGCAGCTCTTGGGTTTTGTTCCCGGATGGCTTTGTGGATACTTTGATGTTCGGCTAAAACGCGTTTCAGGTAAGCGCGACGATTCCCGGGTGTTTGACTTGCTGTGTTAATCCGCGTGCGCGGGATGAGCATGGTGCCCAAATAGGTCATGAAGTCTGCAAAGTGGGGGTTGCCTGTGGCGTGTGCCACGTCCATATGAAATTGGAAGTCGCTGGGTACGGCGTCAGCGCCTTCTGCCATTGCCTGCGCAAAGCTGTCCAGCGTCGCTGCAATCGCTGCCAGATGTGATTCGCTGCGGCGTTTCGCTGCTAGGCCAGCTGCTTCAGTCTCTAGACTGATACGCAGTTCCAGTACAGCGATCACATCGTCGACTGTGGCTAAGTCTTGGTCGGTAATTCGAAAATTGCTGGTTGCTGACGGCTCCAGCACAAAAGTGCCGATACCGTGACGTGTCTCAACCAATTCCGAAGCTTGTAATCTCGAGATGGCCTCGCGCACGACGGTTCGACTTACGTCAAATCGGGCCATGATTTCAATCTCAGTTGGCAACTTTTCCCCAGACTTTATTGTTCCTTTTTTAATGTCTGAGGATAGGCGTGTAACGACCTCCGTAACCAATCCGCGCGCGCGTCGGACGGGTACCGTCGCTTCCTTCGAGGAAGGTACGTTCGGATTTTTTGAGCGGCTCATTTAATAACTTGTTGACACGTTGAAACCAAGCATACAGAATATCAAGTCATCAGACAACATACAACTAAAAATTTCTTAGTTTCTTAGTGATACCTCAATAGGACGACGAATGACGATCAAGTTGCACCACAGATTGCTGTTGACGGGCGCTGCTGGCGGTTTGGGCCAAGCCCTGCGTGGTCGGCTCAAGGCCAATTGCGAGGTGTTGCGCCTCTCCGACCGGGTGGACTTTGGCTCGGTGCAAGAGGGTGAAGAGCTGGCGCTTGCCGATTTGGCCGACGCTGCGGCTGTCAACGCTGCGGTGCAAGGGGTGGACGCCATTGTTCACTTGGGCGGTTATTCGGTGGAAGGTCCGTTTGAGCCTATTTTGCAAGCCAATATAGTGGGTGTGTACAACCTGTACGAGGCAGCGCGGCAGCATGGTGTCAAGCGGGTGGTGTTTGCCAGCTCCAACCACGTTACGGGTTTTTACCGTCAGTCGCAGACGCTCACCACCGACATGCCGCCACGCCCTGATGGTTTTTACGGTGTGAGCAAGGCCTTTGGTGAGGATCTGTCCCGGTTTTATTTTGACCGATACGGCATCGAGACGGCCTGTGTGCGCATTGGCTCTTCCTTCCCCGAGCCGCGTGACCGGCGCATGCTGGCCAGTTGGCTCAGCTATGACGATCTGCATCGACTGATAACCGCCTGCCTTTCCACGCCCGTGCTGGGTCACACCATTATTTTTGGTATGTCGAACAACGCCGTGACGTGGTGGAGCAATGAGCAGGCCCGGCATGTGGGCTATGTGCCGCAAGACAGCTCCGATGTGTTTCGTGATGCGGTGTACGCCCGAACACCAGCGCCCGATCTGAGTGACCCGGCGGTACAGTTTCAGGGTGGCGGCTTCGTCAAAGCTGGCCCTTTTTCCGGCTAAGCGGTTTCTGCAGAAATCGACGCAACGTTCGACTCAATGACTGGCAGCGCTGAACTCGTCGTAGATGGTCGCAACACCGTGGGTGAGAGCCCGGTGTGGAGCGTTGCGGAGCAGGCGCTTTATTGGGTTGATATCCCGGCTAAGAAATTATGCTGCTGGCAGCTTGAAGGTGCGCAGCTTAGTACCTGGAATGCCCCTGAGATGTTGGCTTGCATTGCGCAGGGTACACGCCCAGGCACCTGGCTGGCTGGCATGGAAACAGGCTTGTTTGAGTTGCAAGTTCCGCACATGGGTGCATCGCAAAGTTCATTGCACAGTCGCCAGATTGTCCCTGTCATGCACAGCCAGCCCGGCATGCGTTTTAACGATGGTCGTTGCGATCGGCAAGGCCGCTTCTGGGCGGGAACGATGGTGTGCAACATGGGGCTGGCTTCACGCGCCGGTGCCTTGTATCGCCATGACGCCATGACTGGTTTGCAAAAAATGCGTGAAGGCTTTATCACGCCCAACGGTTTGGGTTTTTCTCCTGACGGTCGAACGATGTACCTGTCGGACTCCCATCCTACGGTGCAGTTGATTTGGGCGTTTGACTACGACATAACCAGCGGCACGCCTTCGAATCAAAGAATATTTGTCGACATGAATAGATTACCTGGTCGACCAGACGGTGCAGCGGTCGATGCCGATGGCTGCTACTGGATTTGCGCCAATGACGCCGGTTTCGTGCATCGTTTTACGCCCACAGGCCAGCTTGATCGTTCGCTGGCCGTTCCTGTTAAAAAACCAGCCATGTGTGCGTTTGGTGGTGCCGGGCTGGACACCCTGTTCGTGACATCAATTCGCCCCGAAGGCATCGATCTCTCTGACCAGCCGCTGGCCGGGGGGGTGTTTGCGCTGCACCCCGGCGTACGGGGGCTTCCTGAGTCCGCGTGTCTGTATTCCCGTTAAAGTGATTTCCTAACCACAACTACCTGAAGAGGATGACATGAAAATCAAGACAACCCTGTTGGCGGCCGCTGCCGCACTGGTCTTAATGCCTGTAGCCGGTTTTTCGACGGAATTCCGCTCTGCCGACACCCATAACGCTGACGACTACCCCACAGTGGCCGCCGTCAAGTACATGAGCACGCTGCTGGAGAAAAAGAGTGGAGGCAAGCACAAGATCAAAGTTTTCAACAAACAGGCCCTGGGTAGCGAGAAAGAAACCATTGACCAAGTGAAGATCGGCGCGCTCGACTTTACCCGCGTCAACGTGGGCCCTATGAACGGCATTTGCCCGCTCACCCAAGTCCCGACCATGCCCTTTTTGTTCAACTCGATTGCGCATATGCGCAAGTCGCTGGATGGTCCTGTCGGTGATGAAATTTTGAAAAGCTGTGAGGTCTTTGGCTTTGTCGGTCTGGCGTTTTACGACAGCGGCGCGCGCTCCATCTATGCCAAAAAACCCATCAAAACCGTGGCCGATGCCAAGGGTCTGAAAATTCGTGTGCAACAGTCTGATTTGTGGGTGGCTTTGATCAGCGCCATGGGGGCTAATGCGACACCCATGCCCTATGGCGAAGTACTGATGGGCTTGAAGACCGGGCTGATCGACGCGGCAGAAAACAACATCCCCTCCTTTGATACCGCTAAACACTACGAGTCTGTGAAGTTCTACTCCAAGACCGAGCACTCCATGGCGCCCGAGATTCTGGTCATGTCCAAAATCGTTTACGACAAACTGCCCAAAACCGAGCAGGACATGATCCGCGCGGCGGCTAAAGAGTCGGTGGCGTTTGAGCGTCAGAAGTGGGACGAGCAAGAGGCCAAGTCGCTGGCCGTCGTCATGGCCGCAGGCGCCCAGATGGTGGAGGTGGATAAAAAATCCTTCCAGGCCGTGATGGGCCCGGTATATGACAAGTTCATGGTCACGCCAGACATGAAGCGCTTGGTCAAAGCGGTTCAGGAAACAAAGTAATCAAGTCCCGTTCAGGCTGAGCTTGGTCGTTGCCCTTCGACAAGCTCAGGGCGAACGGGGAATTTCGAGACATCCATGTACACCAAATTCTGCGCCGCCCTCTCCAAGCTCTGCCTGATATTGGCAGTGATCGGTTTGATCGCGGTCATCCTGTGCGTGCAGTGGCAGGTCATCGGCCGCTACGTCTTCAATGACACGCCGACTTGGGCAGAAGCCCTGGCCTTGCTCCTGGTTCTGTTCGTTACTGCTTTTGGCGTGGCAGTGGGGGTGCGCGACGCGGGCCATATCGGCTTGGAGTCCATGGTTTCTCTATTGCCTGAAAAATGGCAACACCGCATTGAAGTCCTGATACATCTCTTGGTCGGCAGCTTTGGCGCGCTGATGGTCTATGGCGGCGGCATCTGGATGATCGCCAAATGGGACGAGAAGAAACCCATGCTGCCCGTGTCCGATGGCATTGACTACCTGCCCGTGGTGATCGCTGGGGCGCTGATTGTGTTGTTTTCAATCGAGCATATCGTCGCGCTGGCGCGCGGCACGGTGGTGGAGCCAGCATGGAACTGACCCTATTGGCGGTGAGCTTCACCGTGCTGCTGCTGATCGGCGTGCCGGTCGCATTTGCCATCGGTCTGTCCTCGGTGCTCACCATCGTCGCTGCTGGCCTGCCCATTGCCGTGGTGTTCCAGAAGATGGTGGGCGGCATGCAGGTGTTCAGCTTTCTGGCCATTCCCTTCTTCGTTTTTGCGGGGGAGCTGATGCTTTATGGCGGCATTGCTGACCGCATCGTGCGTTTTGCCAACAGCCTGGTGGGCCATGTGCG
>CANCAO010000195.1 GCA_947374105.1 Comamonadaceae bacterium
CAGCACGATGGAGCCCGCCGAATGGCCCACCACGTGCAGCTCTAGGCTGTGGCCTTTGGCCATCAAATCTTGCCTGAGCGCTGCCAGCTCCTGCGCGATCAAAGCCAGCGCGTTGCCGGCTTGTGCACCCAGCATGGCGTTTTGCTTCATCTCTGACCAGATGCTTTTGGCCCCCAGGTTTTGCGCCAGTAGCTCGATGGCCTTGTCCCACGCATCGAGCGCCGTGTTCTTAATGCCATCCAAAATGCCCGCTGAAAAAGGCAGCTCCGAGCCGACCGCTTTGGCTTTGTCCTCCAAGATGTCCGAGATGATCTCACCCGCGCCCGACTTCCAGGTGATGAAGAGGGGGAAGAGACCGTTCTCTTCAAAATAAGGCGTGAGGATGCTGGTGCGAGTAACCGAATCCTCCTCGCCGTTCAAGCCGCCGTGGACATACACAACCATACGCTTGACCTTGCCCACTTTGCCTACCTTGTGTTGCGCAAAATAACCCAGCGCATTGTGCCGGGTGACTTGCGCCACCGCTTGAGGCGCGTCTGCGCACTCCACCAGCCGATTGATGGGCATGCCGTTATTGCCCATCACCACCATGCGTTCAAGGGCTTGGACTGTCGTGCGTTGCTGCCAATAGGCTTGACCCGTGGGCGATGAACTTGGCAAGCTCGATGCCGCGCCCGCCAGCCCTGAACTGAGACCGCCCGAGGCCGCCACATAGGCGCGCGGTGAGCCGCCCAAGGTCTGATGCGATGTGATCGGCGCGCCAAGCGACACCGTCCACGCATCCGTGCCATTGGCCACCCAATCGGCATAGGTCATGAGTGCAAAGCCGGACATGCCCCAGTCTCGTCCCCAAGAGTTTTGCACCACAAAACCTTCTGCGGTATAGCCCACCAGGGCAAAGGAGTGGCCACCGTCAATTTTGGTGTGCGCGTCAAACGCAATCACGGGCAGCTTGTCGTAATTGGTGAAGCGTTTTTTGGCAGTCACCATATCCCAGCCCCCATGCACATCGGCCGACACATACAGCGCGCCAATCTCCACCAACGCGGCCTGCATGTCCACCACCGAGCGTTTGTCCACCCGGTAGTACACGCCCAACGGGCGTTTGACTGCGTCCGTGTCCCAGCCAGCTTGGGGCGGTTCGAACGGCAGCGCCTTGTTGTTGGCGTCCACGGTATAGGGCCACAGCGAACGCTCACAAATACCGTGCTTGTGCCAGCCTTTGAGAGCGCCTCGGCAACTGGAGCCTGAGTAATCTTCGCCCGGCCACTCATCGTAAAACTTGGCCAGGTGGTAGGCCATGCGCGGGCTGACGTTTTGCGTGTGGCCGTCGCGCGCCCAAAACAAATAGTTGATGACCGCCGCCAAGCCAAAACCGGTGCACGCCCCTTCTGTACCCTGGTTGAGGATGCGGTCGGCTTTGGCTGAGAGGTAATCGGGCAGATGCTTTTGCACCGCTTGGCGTGAGGGGAACTCAGGCGGCAGGTTGACTACCCGCGGCGTGTAGGGCCGGTCGCGCAGGTCAAGGCGGTCGGCACGGGCGTCTAACTTCAGGTCGCCCTGCTTGGTTTTAAAAATGGTGCGTGACATGAACTCTCCCTTCCTTATGGATGAACTGGTTAACAGATGATTTTGTGACCCCTCAGGCCGCAGCAAACTCACCCAAACCCCACGCCGCCAGGGTGTAGGGGCTGCCATGCGTAGTGCCCTGGCCCGTGGCCACGGTGAGCTTGCGGGACAGCACGTCGGTTTGCCAAAGTGGGTTGGAGTTGGCCGCCACTTTTTGCGCCCACGCGCGTCGCATTTCAGCCTCAGGAATCTGGCCTGCTTGGGCCTGCATGGCCGCTAACGCTGCCAAGCGTGCACCTCCGTTTTGCACGTGCATATCAAAGGCCAGGGCAATGCCCAACTCACTCGTCATTTTGAGTTTTTTAGCCGTGTTCGCGGCAGGCAAAAAATAATCTTGGTAGGCACGATCCATTTGCAGGCGCTTAATGATGGGCTCGTCGCCCAAACGCGCAAAGGCGGACTTCCATTCAGGCGGTATCTTGGCCTTGTTGGCAGGAGCGCTGATGCTATCAGCCCAGGCGATTTGCGCGGCTCTTGGTTTGCCCATTTGAGCCTGCCACTGCGCAGCCAATGGCCCCATCACCCGCGACAGAGTGCCCGGCACGGCTGTCTCTGCCGCCGCCAGCAAAGCTTGAATTTCACCGTTGGACAAGGTGTAGCCAATGATGCCCCAGGTCAGCCCCGCGCCATCAAAGTTGCCCTGCAACAGGCCAAAACCATGGCCTTCAAAAGACGCCGTCAGGCTCAGGCAACGCTCAAACAGCGTGGGCAAGGGGTCATGAGTGAGCTGCTGCCAAGTTGGCTCATCCACCGCACCTGTGGTGGGTATGTTGCGAACCATCTGGAGTTGCGTGAGCGCCGTCACGGTGTGGCCGCCAAAGTCACCGTCAATGAACTTATCCAGCGGCCCGGCGGTGAAGCCCTGGCGCAGCAAATCGGTCTGGATTCGTTTGGCGATCAGGCCTTTGAGGCCTTTGGAGAAATAGGGACGGGTCATTTGAGTCCTCACTGAGTGACTGGGGCAGTATTTGTTTTGCTTGTATTTGCTTTTTCTTTCTTTTTGGCTTTACGCGCTTCTGCACGTTGATCGACTGCATCAAAGAATTTTTTCTGCACATCGTCCGTCATTTTGTGCGCTACGGCACACAACGGCACAACGACGGCGAAAGTGTCGTCATCCAGATCATTGGCATCCTCAGACAGCAATACATCCACACACACGTCCTTGGTGTAGTCGTGCTTAATGGTGGTCTTAACTATGTCGGTTACGTTGGCAGATATCTTGGCGAATGTAGAGTCACCTAGAGAATTTTGACTTCCAGCCACAGCCCGGAAATCAGCGCTGGATGTGGCCTGCATGATCAACCGTTGAGCCTCTTTCAGGTTGGTTTCCATGCTTGTGTAATAAGTTTGCGCCCCTGTTGCTTTGATGGATTTAGCTTTTGTGTCTTTCTTGGCCACATCCAATTTCTTTTCAATGTCTGCGGTTTGTTCTGGCGTAGAAGTTGAACCTGATGCTTTAGCACTGGCCAACGACTCTGTCAGCGTTTTCTCTGCCGCCTTGGCATCACTGACCGCTTGTTCGGCCGTTGCCAAGTCTGCTGCGGCTTCAGACAGTAGCTTGGCCACATCCCCGAGTGACTTACCCAAGCCAGCGCTGGATGACCCCGTCAACGCAGCCTGATGCGCAACTACGGGCCCTGTCAGCTGCTCAATGGCAAGTAAGGCCAACATGGTGTGCTGGTAGCGTCGCTGTAAGCGCATGAAGCCATTGCCATTCAATGCACCAGAAGCGTAGCCCTCGCACAAGCGGTACATGGCGTCACGCAGCATCGTGATGGTTTGGGTGCGTAAGCCAATGCTGGTTACGCTGTCCTGGTTGTTGGTGGCCAAACCCAAAGACTTCCCCGCCGCGGAAGCGTCCAATCCAAAACTGGAAATCAATGCGGATATCCCGTCAGGACTGGGCTCGGCACAAAATGCTTGCCATTGTTTGTTGGTTGAGTATTTTTTGGTGACCGAATAAATGGCCCGCTGTGAGGCGTCAACAGTGATACCGCTGGTGCCGGTCGTGTCGAAAGTGCGTGATTGTCGTTGCAAATTTCCACAAGCCATTAACAAAGTGGTTACGGCAACCAACATCCCGATTCGAAAAATGAAGTTCATGGATTCCCTTAGCTTTAGCACCCCATCTCAAGAGAGATTTGAATTGGTGGATTATTTTTATGTATCTGCCTCAATTAACAGACATCCTTACCCCGGCTGGGCAAAGCAACGCCATCTTACTGACCCAATCCCGCTTGAACCCTTTCAAAACAGACCTATAATCTCTGTCTTTGCTGGCAACCCCCGCCGCCTGCGCAAATTTTCAAGGTGGGGAACCCCGCCGGACGTTTTGAGAGCTTGATCTACTTTCTGAACAACCGGCACAATTTTTCATTCATTTAAATGACCACTGTTCGCATTAAAGAGAACGAGCCCTTTGACGTCGCTCTTCGCCGCTTCAAACGTACCATCGAGAAACTCGGCCTGCTGACCGACTTGCGCGCGCGCGAGTTCTATGAGAAGCCCACCGCCGAGCGCAAGCGCAAGAAGGCAGCCGCCGTCAAGCGCAACTACAAGCGCATTCGTGCGATGCAGTTGCCCAAGAAGATGTTCTAAACCTCACCCGTTTAGAGCCTTTCAAGGCACAAGAAAGCTCGCCGGGGACGCTCAGGCGGGCTTTTTTTATGGGTCAATCACCACTCACTAAGGTATCACCATGACACTCAAAGACACCATCACCGAAGACATGAAAACCGCCATGCGCGCCAAAGACAGTGAGCGCCTGGGCACCATCCGCTTGCTGCTGGCTGCCTGCAAGCAAAAGGAAGTGGACGAGCGTGTGGTGCTGGATGACGCGATGGTGGTCGCCATCGTGGACAAGCTCATCAA
>CANCAO010000196.1 GCA_947374105.1 Comamonadaceae bacterium
CATCTATTTTGCAAGGACAAACGACATGAGCGACACCCAGCAACGCATTGACGAACTCGTCAAATCCAACGAGATCGTGCTCTTCATGAAGGGCAACGCCAGCTTTCCCCAGTGCGGATTTTCTGGCCGGGCGATCCAGATCCTCAAAGCCAGCGGCGTGGATACCAAGACCGTCAAAACCGTGAACGTGCTGGAAGATGCCGAAATTCGCGCTGGCATCAAGGACTACAGTAACTGGCCTACCATTCCCCAGCTTTACGTCAAAGGCGAGTTCATCGGCGGCTCCGACATCATGATGGAGATGTACGAGTCGGGTGAGTTGAAGCAGGTGCTGGACGCACAAGGTTGAAATCCAGACTGAGGCCTTGGCGTCACAGACAGCTATTAAAAACCTCTACTCAATCACGGCCACTGACTTGACCTGCGCCCAGATGTCCGCGCCTTCGCTCAATTTCAATGTACTGATTGCTCTCTGGGTGACTCGAGCCAAAATGATCGACTCACCGCAGCGAATGCGAGCCAAAACCTGGGATGGATGTACATCCGCAACAATGGCTTCGATCTTGCCCTGAAAATGGTTCTGGATGCTCGTATCGTGTGTCTCGTTAAGCGTAATGCTGACGTCTTTCGCCAGAACTCTCAACCGAACCCGCTTGCCCAGTGGCATCGCGTTGTCGCGTACCCACAGAGAGCCCCCAGGAAATTCAACTTGCGCAAGGTGCCACAGTTCATCGCGCTGAGTAACTCTGCCGTGCAATAACACCCCTGCATCTTCTCCAACGATGACTGGGCTTTCAACCCGCGCTAGAACATCTTGCACGGGTCCGTCAGCCTTGACGGCGCCGTTCTCCAGCACGACCAAATGGTCTGCCAGACGAGCCACTTCATCCGCAGAATGAGTCACATAAAGCATAGGCATGCTTAATTCATCCCGCATTTTTTCAAGCCAGGGAAGAATCTCTTGACGTCGTGCATAGTCCAGCGCGGCCAGCGGCTCGTCCAGCAGCAACAGCCGCGGCTGAGTGGCCAATGCTCTGGCGATGGCTACGCGTTGCCTCTCGCCACCCGACAGACCGATGGGACGGCGCTGCATCAAATGAGCGATTCCAAGCAATTCAATGGCGTGGGCCAAAGCCTGTGCAGTACCCGGATTTTTTGACCTTTTCAGGCTGTAGGTCACATTCTGTTGAACGTCGAGATGCTCAAAGAGACTGGCTTCTTGAAACACATAACCAAGATCTCTTTGCCACGTCGGCATGAAAACACCGCATGCGTCATCCTGCCAAAGATCCTGCCCTACGCGTATCAGCCCATTTTGAGACCTTTCAAGTCCCGCCACGCAGCGCAACAAAGTTGTTTTACCGGAACCCGATGGGCCGAACAACACGGTGATTCCTCTGAAGGGCAGGCTCAGATCAACCTTCAATTGAAAATCGCTGCGTTCCAGCGCCACGCGAATGCGCAACTCATTGGCGGCGGTCATGGCAGCACCCGCCCAACTCGCCTACCCGTCATCGACAAAACCAACAAAGCGGCAAACGAGAAAATCAGCATGCCGCCAGCGAGCCAATGGGCCTGCGCATACTCCATGGCTTCCACATGACCATAAATCTGCGTCGAAACAACACGTGTCTTGCCTGGAATATTGCCACCGATCATCAGGACAAGGCCGAACTCACCCACCGTGTGGGAAAAACTCATGATGGCAGCTGTCACCAGACCCGGGCGTGCCAGGGGTAATGCAACCGAGAAAAAAGCGTCAACGGGGCGGGCACGCAGTGTGAAAGCCACCTCCATCGGTCTGGCACCCAGCGACTCAAAAGCATTCTGCATCGGTTGTACAGAGAAGGGCAAAGAAAAAATCACCGAACCCATAAGCAGCCCTGTAAATGTGAACGACAGCACACCCCAACCCAAAGCTTGGGTGATTTGTCCCAACGGTCCATGGGGGCCCATTGCCACCAAGAGATAAAAGCCGAGAACGGACGGCGGCAGTACCAGTGGGAGCGTGACCAGTGCGCCGATGGGTACTCGCCATTTTGACTGCGTCTGGGACAACCACCATGCCAAGGGAGTCGCCAGGATCAGCAAGATGACCGTGGCCGATGCAGCCAGCTTAATGGTCAAGCAAATGGCATCCAAAGCCTCACGGTTCAGTGGAAAGTCCATGGCTTCAACCAACAGACGTGTCCATCACAATGCGTACCCGTATGAACGGATCAGCACGTGGGCTCGGTCGCTGCGGAGAAAACGCATCAACGCCACGGCCGCTGGATTTTCACTTCCTTTGGTCAGCAAGATGGCATCTTGTTGGATCGGCGTGTGAAGGCTGGCTGGCACGATCCAGGCTGAGCCTTGCGAAATCTTGCCCTCAGCGAGGACCTGCGACAAAGCAACAAAGCCCAGCTGAGCGTTCTCGGTGGCGATGAACTGATAGGTCTGTGCGATGTTCTCGCCTTGGACGAACTTGGGCTGGAGATCTGACCAAACACCCAACTTGCTCATTGTTTCCATAGCTGCTGCGCCATAAGGCGCCAGTTTGGGGTTGGCGATCGCGATGCGCTGAAACGCACCCCGTCGAAGAATCTCGCCTTTGTCATCAACGAGTCCGGGCTGCTTACTCCACAACACAAGTTTGCCGATCGCGTAAGTAAAGCGGCTGCCTGCGACGCCTAAGCCCTCCTTCTCGATCTTGATGGGGGTCTCATCGTCTGCAGCAAGCAGGATTTGGAAAGGTGCACCGTTCCTGATTTGCGCATAGAAATTTCCCGTCGAGCCAAAGGACAGGATGGCTTTATGCCCTGTCACTTGCTCAAAATCCTGCGCAATCTTCTGCATGGGCGCCGTGAAGTTGGCTGCAACAGCAACACTGACTTCAGCGGCTTGCCCTTTGAAAGTCAGGCCAAGAAAGACGGCAAGCCACACGATTATTCTGGACATTTGAGATATCGCTGTTCAAAATTAGAATAGCGAGTGTATCATCGCTATCCCATTTTTGCATAGCGAAATACGCCTGCCAAACCTCCATGATGAAGAAAAAAACACTGCATTTCGCACAAGCATTTGGGCATGAAGCGAGCGACAAACGGCTCGATATCCTCAAGCGTATTGGTGAGGTTGGGTCGATTTCCGAGGCTGCTCGCAGTGCCAATGTCAGCTATAAAGCGGCCTGGCAAGCCTTGGAGACCTTGAGTAATTTGGCAGGATCCCCGTTGGTGGAGAAAGCCGTTGGGGGCAGTGGCGGAGGCGGCGCCCGCTTGACGCAAGCCGGAGTACAACTTCTGGAAGCCGCTCAACTGCTGAACCAGGCACGCGCCAGTGTTCTTTCTACACTGGAACAGCGCTCGGGCAACACCCTGAGCTTGTCGGGTTTGATTGGGCTGGGATTGCGAACCAGCATGCGCAATCAACTGCCGTGTCAGATCAAGGCCATCACGATGGCATCTGGAACAGCATGCGTCCAACTTGAGCTCCCCAACGGAGCCGCCCTGTTGTCAAAAATCACCACCGAAAGTGCTGAGCTTTTGGGTCTGAAAGTTGGCATGTCCGCCTTGGCGCTTTGTAAGGCAACCGCAGTGGCCGTTGGCACTGAGCTCAAGGCTTCTGAGAATGTCAACCTGATCAATGGCGAGGTGCTACGCGCTTCTTCTTCGCTAACGGACGGCGAAACATCCGTTCAACTGATGCCTGGACTCCAAATGATTGGTTTTTCTGTCGGTGGTCAAGGCCTGTCGGTTCGGCAAAAGGTCGTTGCCGCAGTGCATGAGTCTGCCGTTGTGATCGCAATTCCGGGTTAACTGCGCAGGGTCATCCGTATTGCTTTTTCCACCGCCAAAGAAGGCCGAGAGTGTTCAACAGGTGTGACTCTCCATCCCTCCAACAAAAGTCCATTTTCCCCGGCTTTTCTGCTACTTCTACACAACGCTTTGTGCTTCAATTAAGGCGTTGTGTGTTGAAAGGAGATGTCTATGCCAAGCCAAGCTCTTGTTGCCCCGTCTCATCAATTTCACCTGCCGGTGGCCCAGATGCGCAGCGTGTTTCACACCGACGAGGTGGAGCGCAAACTTGCCAAGCTGCAAAGCGGTGACAGCGGGCGGGAACACGACAACCTGCGCGCCACTTACCAGCGCATGCTGGAGCGCGGGCCGCAGCGTTTTCAGGTCAAGCCCGGTGGCGTGCCCGACATGGCCGATCTGTACGATCTGTTGCCCAATTTCCATGAGGTGCTGGACGATGTGCGCCGCCATGTGGCGCTGGCGCAAGACAGCCGAGACGGCATGGAGGTCACCCCGCTGCTGTTGCTGGGGCCGCCTGGCATTGGCAAGACGCATTTCGCCAAGAAGATGGCGGACTTGCTGGGCACCTGTATGAACTTGGTGCCCATGAGTTCGATGACGGCGGGGTGGCTGCTGTCGGGCTCGTCATCGCAGTGGAAAGGCGCACGCCCGGGCAAGGTGTTCGAGACCCTGGTGGACGGCCAGTACGCCAACCCGGTG
>CANCAO010000197.1 GCA_947374105.1 Comamonadaceae bacterium
GACAACACGTCCTGCACCGCCGGGCCGGAGCCCCGGTAGGGGATGTGCACCATGCTGGTATGCGTTTGCATCTTGAACATCTCGGTACCAATGTGCGAGAGCGAGCCGTTGCCTTGTGATGCGTAGCTCAACTTGCCAGGGTTGGCGCGTAGATAGCTGATGAATTCGCCCAGGTTGTTGGCGGGCACCGAGGGGTGCACTGCAATCACATTGGTGGCCACCGTCACCAAGGCCACCGGTACAAAATCTTTTTGCGCCCAGGGCAGCTTGGGCGACAAAGAAGGGTTGCCCACATGGTAAGCCGAGTAAGACGTGAGCAGGGTGTAACCGTCCGGGTTGGCGCGCGCCACCAGGCTGTAGGCTACGTTCCCACTGCCCCCGCCTTTGTTGTCCACCACCACCGATTGGCCCATGACGCGCGACAGCGGCTCGCTTAAGAGACGCGCCGAGGCATCGACGAAGCCGCCGGGCGGGTTAGGAACCACCAGCGTGACCGTCTTGGCCGGGTAACTTTGAGCAAATGCCAGCCCGCTAAGCAAGGTGGTGGCGGTGAGTGCCAGCAGGGTACGCAGGGCTGCGGAAATGTTGGGTCTGGTCATGGTCGAGTGGTTTGGGTTCGGGTGGGTAAAATTTTTCTTGACGCGTCAGTTTAGTATGTGCGAGTTTTTCGCTCATTTCCCGCTCAAGAGCGACTCTTTTTAAACCCAAAGGAAACCCGATGAAGACTTACAAAATCGCCTGCATTCCTGGCGACGGCATTGGCAAAGAAGTCGTGCCTGCGGGCCAGACCGTGCTGGCCGCGCTAGCCAAGGCCGACGGCACTTTCAATTTTGACTTCGAGAGCTTCGGTTGGGGTGGCGACTGGTACCGTGCCCACGGCGAGATGATGCCCCAAGACGGCCTGGAGCCGCTGCGCCACAAGGACGCGATTTTGTTTGGCTCGGCCGGTGACCCGAACATTCCCGACCACATCACGCTGTGGGGTTTGCGTCTGAAGATTTGCCAGGGGTTTGACCAATACGCCAATGTGCGCCCCACGCGCATCCTGCCGGGTATTGATACGCCTTTGCGCAACTGCAAGCGCGAAGACCTGAACTGGGTGATTGTGCGCGAGAACTCCGAGGGCGAATACTCTGGTGTGGGCGGTCGGGCGCATCAGGGTCACCCGATTGAAGTGGCCACAGACGTTTGCATGATGACCCGCGTGGGCGTTGAGCGCGTGATGCGCTTCGCTTTCAAACTGGCGAAGTCGCGCCCGCGCAAGCTGCTCACCGTCGTCACTAAGTCCAACGCGCAGCGCCATGCGATGGTGATGTGGGATGAGATTGCGTTGCAAATCAGCAAAGAATTTCCTGAGGTCACCTGGGACAAGATCCTGGTGGACGCCTGTACCGATCGCATGGTCAATCGCCCCGCGTCGCTGGACACGCTGGTCGCCACCAACCTGCATGCTGACGTGCTGAGCGACCTGGCCGCCGCGCTGGCCGGTAGCCTCGGCATTGCCCCTACCGGTAACATCGACCCCGAGCGCCGCTACCCCAGCATGTTCGAGCCCATCCACGGCTCGGCTTTCGACATCATGGGCAAGGGCCTGGCCAATCCTATTGGGACGTTCTGGTCTTGCGTGATGATGCTGGAGCATCTGGGTGAGCCTGCCGCTGCGGCCAAGCTGATGGCAGCGATTGAGGCGGTCACCGCTGACAAGTCACTTCATACCGCAGACTTGGGTGGCACGGCGACGATGGACCAAGTCACTGCGGCGGTTTGTGCGCGTATATCCCTCTAAGGGTATTCCATCGTCCCAACGCAGGGCAGAAAAGTCCAAAATAGCAGCCACAACCCGAGGCCACAACCCATGAAAAAACTGCTTTCGACCCTGCTTTTGGTTCTGCTGGCACCACTGGCCCAAGCCCAAGCTTGCCCCGACAAAAACTTGCTCTACTGGCAAGCGTTCCCTCCCGGCGGCGAGTCCGATTTATCAGCACGCCATCAGCAAATCATCCTCAAGAAAAAATGTGCCGCCATTGACACCATCATCCAATACAAGGCCGGTGCCGGTGGCGGGCTCATGTGGGGCCAGATGAATCAGTTGCCGGGCGATGGTTTGAATGTGGTCGGCATTAATCTGCCGCACATTGTGTTCCAGCCGCTCGAAGGCCAGGTGCAGTACAAAACAGCCGACATCACGCCCGTGTTCTGGTTTCACTACACACCCGACATTCTGGTCGTGCCTGAGCAAAGCCCCATCAAGACCTTTGCCGACTTTATTAAGGCCGCGCAGGCCGACCCCGGCAAGCTCAGCCTGGGTGGCTCGGGTTTGAACTCGGCCAACCACGCTGCGCACGAGCGATTGAACGCGGCCTTCAACGTCAAGACCAACTACATCCCCTTCAAAGGCACGGGCGATATGGCCACTGCCGTGATGGGCGCGCAAGTCAGTGGCGCCATCACCTACACCGCGTTTGCCATTAATAACAAAACTCGCATTCGCCCGCTCGCTGTGGCCATGGAAAAACGCCATCCACTGATGCCCGACGTGCCCACCTTCATAGAGTTAGGTGTTGATTGGGTCGACGGTGCTTACCGCGGTATCGGCGTGCCCAAATCGACACCGCCCGAGGCGCGCAAACGCCTCTCCGACTTGTGGCTCGCCTTGAACAACGAGCCCGAGATGAAAGAGTTGGCAGCCAAGAGCGGCTTTGAGCTGGTCAACATAGGTGCGGAGCAGATGGATGCCTTCATGAAAGAAAAAACCCGGCTCTACATCGAAGGCGCGCAGCGGCTGGGGTTGGGGAAAAAGTAAGCGTTCTTGACAGTCGTTGGCCTGCCTGCGTACAGTTCCTCCTTATTTTTGATGATCTAAAAGAGAGACGTCGATGGAAAAGAATAAACTCAAACAAGCAAACCGCGACATGCGGGATACGGATTTGAACTTGCGTGCGCTTCAATTGGAGAAAACGTTGGAGAGTTCGGGCGAATCCGTTGTCATCAAAGATCTGAATGCAGTCGTTACGTTCTGGAACCCGCAAGCCACCGCTCTTTATGGGTTCACGGCTGATGACGCGATTGGCCATCCCTTGCGCGAGCTGCACGCTGCCGACCTGAGCGAAGACGCCTACGCCCGCGTTCTGGCCCGCATTCGTTCGGGTGAGCCCAGTACCTCAACGACCGAGCGCAAGAAGAAAAATGGGGAAAACGTCCATGTACTGATTCGTACCACGCCACTGTTTGACGAAAAGGGCGGCTTGGTAGCCGAGTCCACCATCACCCGCGACATCAGCGACATCCGCCGCGCTGAAGACGCTTTGAACGTTGCCAAATCAGCACTCAAAGACAAGCTGACTGCTAATCGAAACCTCAAAACCGAGGTGGCCTCACGTCGCAAATCAGAATTGGCCATGCGCGATCTCAATCAGGCCATGGAGCGCACGGTTTTAAAAATGGAGATGCTGCACCGGGAGAATGAAGCCCTGCTGCATCTCTCGGAGCTTTTGCAATCTTGCACCGATTGGGATGAGGCCCATGCGGCGGTTTTGGAGACCACACAACTGCTCTTTCCAGGCATCCCTGGGGCGCTCTATATTTACCGTGAATCGCGTGATGTGTTGATGCACACGGTGTCCTGGGGCGAGGCTGTAACCCCATCCGCACTGCCTGAGCCTTTGCACCCTGAGGATTGCTGGGCCTTGCGTTTGGGTCGCTCCCACAGCGTCAACTCACCCAGCGCCTTCCGTTGTCGTCACCTGCACGGCACGCAGCCCTCTATTTGCTTGCCTGTGCATGGACAGGGACAGGCATTGGGCTTGCTGGTGTTGCGTGTGGATGCTAATGAAGACATCAAAAATCGCCTGACTGCGCTGGCCAGTCGTATTGGCCCTGGCTTTGCCAATTTAAAGCTGCGTGAATCACTGCGCTCACTGGCCTTGCGCGACACCTTGACGGGTCTGTACAACCGGCGTTACATGGAAGACGCTTTGAAGCGACTGTTCATCAGTAGCCGTCACAGCGACAAACCGTTCTCCGTTCTCATGATTGACATTGATCACTTCAAACGCTTCAATGACACCTTTGGTCATGCTGCAGGCGACGCTGTTCTGGCAGCGATTGCCAAATGCATCAAAGGTACGATTCGCACCACCGATTTCGCTTGCCGCTATGGCGGTGAAGAGCTCGTGGTACTGATGCCTGATACCCGTCTGGACGATGCAGTGGTTCGGGCCGATGCGATTCGGGTAGCCATTCGAGAGAGCAACATCACGCACGACGGGCAGACCTTGCCTGCCTGCACCGCTTCTTTTGGCGTGGCGGTTTCACCGGTGCATGGCGACAACACGCCGGACTTGTTTAAGGCGGCCGATGCCGCTTTGTACCGCGCCAAAGCCGAGGGCCGTGACCGGGTATGTGCGGCAGACGTGGCAACGCCAGCGCTTGCCCATGCTACAAAAGTGACCTAACGAATGAACCTGATCGAGACTTGATGAGTACCC
>CANCAO010000198.1 GCA_947374105.1 Comamonadaceae bacterium
GTTTTTGTCGGTAAGGGTGCTCATAGGGTAATTTTAGACCCGCAGCTCGTTACCAATGGATACGAATGTTCGCCAGAAGCGGTAGGCGGCGGGGACTGCGGCGCGTTTTAGGTACAAGGGCCAATCACAACCGGCCCTGAAAAAGGAAAAATCATGACACTCTCATCATCGCTTCGGGCTCTCTTGGCTAGCGCCGCTGTGGCCGTGGTGGCCCTCACCGCCAGCGCTGCGGCGCAGGCCCAGAACTACGGTAATGGCAACAATGTGTACTGGTCAGTCGGCATGTCAGCACCCGGCATGCAAGTGGGCGTGGCCAATGCGCCGCC
The DNA here is from genome assembly GCA_947374105.1 of Comamonadaceae bacterium. GTDB lineage: Bacteria > Pseudomonadota > Gammaproteobacteria > Burkholderiales > Burkholderiaceae_C > CANCDA01. The sequence goes on from CANCAO010000198.1 coordinate 327, forward strand.
TGTGGTGATGTACCCGCAGGCTTACCCGCAAGTGGTGTACTCGACCCCGCGCCCGGTGGGCTATTACGGCAGCAGCGGCTACTACGCCCAGCCCGCGCCGGTGTACTACGCCCCGCCCGTGTGGCAGCCCCGTTTTGGTTATGGTCATAACGTGGGTTACGGCTATGGCCACCGCGAGCAAGAGCGCTTTGAGCATGGGCGCGGCGGCTGGGGTGGTGGGCACGATGGCGGGCATCGCCGCTGAGTGAGGCACTGGATTCCCGCCTGAGCGGGAATGACGGCACTTCTTTACTCCGCAGACAAACGCCCCGCATGCGGGGCGTTTTTGCGTTTCCTACAATAGTGCGCATGAAAAAATCAATTCTTTGGGCTGGGGTATTGGTTGTGGCCTTCATGGTTTCATCTGCACTGTGGCGAAATGCTACAGCGCAGACTGACTTGACAAAGCCTACGGGTACGCGTGCAAGCGCTTCCGGTGCTAATGATTTTTCATGGCCACGCCGCCCGTTTCTAGCCATCGACTCCAAAGCCCACACCGGCAAGGCCATGCACATTGCGCTGACGCCGGACGACGCGCGTGCGGTCACGGCGGCTTACGACGGCACGGTGCGGGTGTGGGATGTGCAATCGGGCGAGCTGCTGCAACGTTTTTCTCTGCCCAAATCAGCCGACAACGGCGCGCTCTTGCGTGGGCTGGCCCTGTCGCCCGACGGGCAGCGGGTGGCGGTGTCGGGCTACAACATGCGCCGCGCCGTCATGATCATGTCTTTGCAGACCGGGCAGATCGAGCGCGTGATCACCCCGCCTGAAAACAGCATCATGCTGGCCTGGTCGCACGACGGGCGCTACTTGGCCGCGGGCAAGTCCGCGTGGGAAGCTGGCGGTGGTGTGCGGGTGTACCAAGTCGATAGCGGGGCAGAGGTGTTCCGCGATACCGACTACCCCGTGGCCGATGTGGCCAGTTTGCAGTTTCGCGCCGATGGGGCTTTGTTTGCATCGACCTGGGATGGGCGGAGTTCGATGGTCAAGCTCTACAAACCCGAGGGGGGCAGTTGGCGCTTAGCGGCCAAAAAGATACCCCGGTTCGGGGATTTCCGTAACCGTTGGGATGTGGCTGGCAAGACCATTTTTATCGGTGCTCACACCCGCCTGAGCGGCGAGACGCTGGACGAAGTTCCGCATGATTTTGACCGGCGAGGCGCGCGGTTTTCACGGGTGATTCAGTCGCCCAATGGGCCGCATTATTTCGGTACGAGTTGGTCGTTTGTGGACACCCATGGCTACTTGCGCCGCTGGGCGGGCACCAGGCGCATCGACGGCCATGAGCAAATCAAACTGCCTGATCCACGCATTGCCGACATGGCGGTCACGCGCAAGGGCGAAGTTATTTATGTCTCTGACATCGGCACGGTGGGCATGGTGGGCAGCGACTTCAAGTTGAGCTGGCGCGTGGCCCATGATGTGCCCAGTCTTGATCGCCATCCCGAGGCACTGCGGGTGACGGATTCGGGCTTGGTGGCCTTCCCCGTCAGCACGGCAGAGGGCCAGCGCGAGATTGTTTTCAACTTGGCCTCGCCTGAGTTTGTGCCGGTTTCTCGGGTGCGTGAGAAGTGGAAGTCGCCTTCAACCAGTGGCAAAGGCGTGGTGGTGATGGCTTGGGACGGAACCCAGGTGGGCACCATCAACGAGGCCCGCATACCGCTCAAAGGCAACACAGAGCGCACCCTCAGCGTGGCCGTGCATTCCACTGACGGCACGGTGGCCGTGGGCTCCAGCTTTGAGCGCCTGTACAAAGTGTCCTCCAAGGGCGAGCGCATTTGGGACAAGTACCTGGGCTCCAACGTGCTGGCCGTTAATCTGATTGAAGCGCGTGATCTGTTGGTGGCCGCCACCGCCAACGGCATGTTGTGGGTGTACCGCTGGTCTACCGGCGAGGTGGTGATGAGCTACTACCTGCAGCCCTCCAGCAAGCGCTGGCTGGCCATCAGCAGCCAGGGTTATTTTGAGGCGAGTGTGGGGGCTGAAGACATGGCGGGTTGGGTCATTAACCCCAAGTCTCAGCGCGTGGCCGATTTTGTGCCGATGTCGCGCTTTCGCGCCAAGCTGCTTTTGAGTGGTTTGGGCAGCCAGGCCTGGGAGAGTCGCAATGAATCTGATGCGCTCAAAATTTTGCTGCGGCAGCGCGCTGCGGCTAACCCTCCTGTCGCCAGCCCAACGGCGCCCACACCAGCGCAGGGGAGCATGACCACGCCGCCGGTGACTCCGCCTGCGGCCAGCCCTGCGGCACTGTCGGCATTAGCGGCAGAAGATGCGCCCGCCATCACCGCACTCAGCGCCAGTGCGGTCTCGCTCGAAGAGCTACCGCCCCAGCTTGAAATGGTTTCACCCGGCCATCAAATCACCACCACCAGCCGGCAAGTCAGCATCCGTTTCAAAGCCATCACGCCCTCAGCCTCACCGGTGACCCGTGTGCGCACGCAAGTGGCGTCCAGCTCAGTCGCCAATCGCAACCTGATGGTGGGTGCAACGCCCATTGCCAATGCCGAGCGGGAGATCGTTGTCGATATTCCCGCTGAAGACACTGAAATTCGCTTGATTGCAGAAAACCAATTTGGCGCCTCCGTGCCCGTGGTGATCCGTGTGGTCTATGCCGGGCCTAAACAGCAGGCCGTCAAAGGCAATTTGTACCTGCTGGCCGCCGGGGTGTCGCAGTACGACAACCCGGCCTACACCTTGGGCTTGGCGGCCAAAGATGCGCGTGATTTTGTGACGACCTTGACGACCCAAAAAGGCGCGCTGTATGGCGAAGTACATGTGAAGGAATTGCTGGATAAAGACGCCTCCAAAGCCAGCGTTGAGGCCGGGTTTGAATGGCTCAAGGCGAACATGACGGCGCGCGACACGGCGATTGTTTTCTTTGCCGGCCATGGCCTCAATGACGGCCCGACCTACTACTTTATGACGCGGGAGGCCGACCTGAACCGCCTGCCGCAGACCTCTGTACCCTTCAACAAAATTCGCGCTGTGCTGACCGAGCTGCCAGGCCGTGTGATGATTTTTGTGGACACCTGCCACTCGGGCAACGTGATGGGCAAGACGATGCCACGGCAAGCCCGCGACGCGACCCACGCCATCAACGATTTGGCCAGTTCTGAAAATGGACTGGTGGTTTTTGCGTCCTCTACCGGCGGCCAGTTCTCGCAAGAAAACCCGGCCTGGGGTAATGGGGCATTTACCAAGGCGGTGGTTGAAGGTCTAGAAGGCGCTGCGGATTTCAAGAAGCGAGGTCGCGTGACGTATAAGGGCTTGGACGCTTATGTTTCAGACCGTGTGGATGAACTGACCAAAGGCGAGCAAACCCCGGTCACACCGGTGCTGCAAGGGGTGGCAGATTTCACCATCGCTCAAGTTAAGCGCTAATCAATTGAAACTTGTCTCATGAAAAAATCTTATGTAGTGGTGGGTGTGCTCGTCTTGGCCCTGGTGGGCGCGGGCGGCTGGTGGTGGACTCAGCGCAGCAATGCTGACGCAGTGCAATACCGCACCGGCAAGATTGAACGCGGGGCTTTGCAGTCGGCCGTGTCGGCCACCGGCGCGGTGAGCCCGGTGACGCAAGTGACGGTGGGCACGCAGGTGTCGGGCCAGATCAAGGAGATATTGGCCGACTTCAACGCCGAGGTGAAGGCTGGGCAGTTGATTGCTGTGATTGACCCCGAGACCTTTGAATACCGCGTGCGCTCGGCCCAGGCTGACGTCGAGGCCGCACAGGCCCTGGTGATGACAGCGCAGGCCAATCTGCTGGCCAGCCGCGCCCAGGTGTCCAGCGCGCAAACCGATTTGACCGAGGCGCGCCGCACCCATGCCCGCAACCAGATGCTGGTGGACAAGCAGTTCCTCGCGCAAAGCGAGGCCGACAAGAGCAACGCGCTGGTCAACACGACCACCGAGGCCGTCAAAGCCGCTCAGGCGCAAGTGGGTGTGGGCGATGCCCAGGTGCGCAGCGCGCAGGCCAATGTGGCGCAGCGCGATGCGGCCTTGGCCCAGGCCCGCATTGACCTGGCGCGCACGCGCATCACCTCGCCGGTGACGGGCATCGTCATCAAGCGCGCCATTGAAAAAGGCCAGACCGTGGCCGCCAG
>CANCAO010000199.1 GCA_947374105.1 Comamonadaceae bacterium
TTTGTTAATGCTGAAACTTTGTCTGCGCATATTGAAAAATCATTAAATCGACCTGTAACCCTTATAAATAATGCACAAGCAGCTATTAAAAAAATAGCGTGGTGCAGCGGTGGCGCTCAAAATTATTTTGAGGCGGCCATGGCTGCTGGGGCTGAGGCCTTTATCACTGGGGAAATATCCGAGCCACAGGCACACTTGGCGCGCGAGTGTGGTGTGGCCTTCATCGCTTGCGGCCACCATGCCAGCGAGCGCTATGGCGCACCTGCGGTGGCCGCGCATGTGGCGAAGCAATTGGGTTTGGCCCATGAATTCATCGAGATCGACAATCCTGCCTGAGCCCGCCATGACCCGTACTAACCCAAAACCGATTGCCATCACTTTGGGCGATGCTGCGGGCATTGGCCCGGAGATCATTGCCAAGGCTTTTCGCGACGAGCCCGCGTTGACTCGGGGCTGCTTTGTGGTGGGGGATGTGGGCACGGTGCGGCGTGCGACCCAATTGATTCAGCGTGCCGGTGAGATTGCGCTGCCGCTGGTCTTGATTGATCGACCTGATGAGGCCTTGACACTGCCACCAAATTGCCTGCCCGTGCTATCGATTCATGAGCTTCTTATGCCCATTCCGTATGGGAAAATTAGCGCTGAAGCCGGTGGGTTGGCGGGGCGATGCGTGGTATGGGCGGCGCAGGCGGCGCTGCGCGGCGAGATTGCAGCGCTGGTGACTGCGCCGTTGCACAAAGAGGCGTTGGCAGCGGCGGGGCTGCCTTTCAATGCCTTTCCCGGTCATACCGAGCTGCTACAAGCGCAGGCGGCTGCGTACGCCAGAAAGCCGGTGGCCGAGCTGCCGGTGCGCATGATGTTAGCCAATGACGAGTTGCGCACCGTGTTGGTCAGCATTCACCTGTCACTGCGCGCAGCGATTGCGGCAGTGACGTTTGACCAAGTGTTACAGACCCTGCGCATCACGCACGATGCGCTCAAGGCCGTGCTGGGTCGTTCACCACGCATGGGTGTGGCGGGCCTGAACCCGCATGCGGGCGAAGGTGGCTTGTTTGGGCGTGAAGAGATTGAGGTCATCGCTCCAGCGATTGAGGCTGCACGTCAGGAGGGCATGGCGGCCAGCGGCCCGTGGGCACCCGACACGGTATTCATGCGGGCACGCGCTGCGAAGGGGAAGCCGGGCGAGTTTGATGTGGTGGTTGCGATGTACCACGATCAAGGGCTGATTCCGGTGAAGTACCTGGGGGTCGAGAAAGGGGTCAACGTCACCCTGGGCCTGCCGCTGGTGCGTACGAGCCCGGACCACGGAACGGCGTTTGATATTGCCGGCACGGGAGTCGCGGATGCCTCCAGCCTGATAGAGGCGATCCGCATGGCGCGTCAACTTGCTGGCTGACGCGTCGTACCACAGGGATTTTTACTTTTTCAGGCTGTCGCGGATCTCGCGCAGAAGCACAACATCTTCTGGGGTGACTGGGGCAGCTGCGGGTGCTGCGACCTCAGAGGATTTCATGCGGTTGATTTGCTTGATCATCAGGAAAATGATGAAAGCCAGAATTGCAAAGTTGACCGCCACGGTGATGAAGCTGCCGTAGGCCATGACTGGCACACCGGCTTTCTTTAATGCGTCGAGGGTGGTTCCCGTGCCCGGCGGAATGCTACCAAGCACCAGAAACAGGTTGGAAAAATCAAGCTTGCCGATGATGGCCCCCACGACGGGCATGATCAAGTCGCCCACGACTGAATCGACGATCTTGCCAAATGCGCCGCCAATAATCACGCCCACGGCGAGATCGACCACATTACCTTTGACGGCAAACTCTTTGAATTCTTGCATCATTCCCATGATTAATGTCTCCATAACTGTTGGTTAAGCCGCGAGTATTACCGATGCAGCGATCCTGTCTAGACAAAGCTTGGTGAACGGATCTTCAGCAGTGCGCGGTTTTCTATAATTGCGTGACTTACTACCGGCTTTCAGCCTTTCTCCTGTGAACGCTTTCCCACTCGCTCATCCGCTCGCCCTCATCGCCAATGATATGCGCGAGGTGGATCGCGTCATTGCTCAGCGACTGGATTCAGGTGTGCCGCTGGTGGCCCAAGTGTCTCGCTACATCATCTCGGCCGGTGGTAAGCGTTTGCGTCCGGCCCTGCTATTGTTGACCTGCGGGGCTCTGAATTACCAAGGTGAGCAGCGTTTTAACCTGGCAGCTGTTGTGGAATTTATTCACACTGCCACCTTGCTGCATGATGATGTTGTGGATGCCTCTGCCCTGCGCCGTGGCAATGCGACAGCCAATCAAACCTTCGGCAATCCGGCCAGCGTGTTGGTGGGTGACTTCCTGTATTCGCGTGCCTTTCAGATGATGGTGGATGCGGAAAATATGCGCATCATGCAGGTGCTGGCCGACGCCACCAATGTCATCGCCGAAGGTGAAGTGCTTCAGTTGATGAATATGCACAATGCTAATCTGGATGAGGCAGGCTACCTACAGGTCATCCGCTCCAAAACTGCCAAATTGTTTGAGGCCAGTGCCCGTGTTGGGGCCATCCTGGCCGGTGGTGATGCTTTGATGGAAAGCGCGTGTGCGAACTATGGCAATGCCCTGGGCACAGCCTTCCAAGTCATTGACGATGTGCTGGATTACGACGGCGACGAAGCCGTGATGGGCAAGAGTCTGGGTGACGACCTGCGCGAAGGCAAAGCCACATTGCCTTTGATCGCAGCTATGCAACGAGGCACAGGTGCCGAGCGTGAATTAATCCGAAACGCCATTGAAAATGGGTCGGTCTCGGAACTCGATGACGTGATTCGCATCGTGCGCCATACCGGATCTCTCGAAGTGGCGCGTCAAGCGGCGGCGCTTGAGGCCGAGCGCGCCATGTCTGAGGCGCGGCGGCTTCCTGCAGGGCCTTACACGGACAGTTTGCTACAATTAGCTACTCTTTCATTGGGTCGTCAGACCTGATGAAGCCAGCCAAAAATACACATCGGAATGTGGCGCAGCCTGGTAGCGCACTTCGTTCGGGACGAAGGGGTCGGAGGTTCGAATCCTCTCATTCCGACCAGTCAATTCCCTTCCGCTTCCCTCCATTGTTGCGCTGCAACGTCTGCTTTCAATGGGCGTGATTGGTTTCGATTTACATCAATCGGGCAATCGGCGATGATCGTCACAACGCTTTTACAGCAACCTAAACAAAAGCCTAGTCCATGACTGCTGTTCCATCTGTCATTCAAAAAGAAGCCGCACCTATTGCACTTCCTGGGTTGGGTCGAGCGTTGATTTTGGCGGGAAAATTGGGGCAACAATCGGCTGAGGAAATTTACCGCAGAGCTGAAGTTAAGCGCAGCAGTTTTATTGCCGAGCTGACCGGCTCGGGTGCCGTGTCCCCCTATGATTTGGCGCACACCATGTCGGTTGCGTTTTCCGCGCCCTTGTTGGACATCGACGCTGTTGACCCGCAACGCCTGCCTAAGGGACTGCTCGATACCAAGATTTGTCAGGATTTCCGTGTAGTCGTCTTGAGTCGGCGTAATAACCGGCTGTCTGTGGCCACCGCCGATCCATCCGATCAGGCGGCGGCAGAGAAAATCAAGTTTGCCAGCCAGATGGGGGTTGACTGGATCATTGCTGAATATGACAAGCTGCTCAAGTTTGTAGAGGTTAATTCCAAAACCGCGGCCGAGACGATGGATACCATCATCGGCGGCGACTTTGAGTTTGATGAGGCTAGCTCTCAACCCGTGGGTGAGGAGGAAGACGACAAAGTCTCTGATGTTGATGATGCACCAGTGGTCAAGTTTTTGCAGAAAATGCTGCTCGATGCCATTGGTATGCGGGCTTCGGATTTGCACTTTGAGCCCTACGAGCACAATTACCGCGTGCGCTTTCGCATCGACGGTGAACTGCGCGAGATTGCCTCGCCTCCGATTGCAATCAAAGACAAGTTGGCGTCACGCATCAAGGTGATTTCGCGCATGGACATCTCGGAAAAGCGGATTCCGCAAGATGGGCGCATGAAGCTCAAAGTCAGTGCGGATCGCGTGATCGATTTCCGCGTAAGCACCTTACCCACCTTGTTCGGCGAAAAAATCGTGATCCGAATTTTGGACCCGAGCAGCGCACGCTTGGGCATTGAAGCGCTGGGCTATGAGCCTGAAGAAAAAGAGCGTTTACTCAAAGCTATTGAGCGGCCTTACGGCATGATTTTGGTCACGGGTCCGACAGGGTCGGGGAAGACAGTGTCCCTCTATACCTGCTTGAACCTGCTGAATAAACCAGGGGTGAACATTGCCACGGCCGAAGATCCATCGGAGATTAACCTGCCCGGTGTTAACCAAGTGAATGTCAACGAGAAAGCGGGCTTGACGTTTGCTGCAGCCCTTAAATCATTTCTGCGTCAAGACCCAGACATCATCATGGTGGGTGAGATTCGCGATCTTGAGACCGCTGAC
>CANCAO010000200.1 GCA_947374105.1 Comamonadaceae bacterium
AAACCAAATTCGCGCTTGTGGCCCGCCTCTACCTTGCCACCGAGCTGCTGCGCCATGGTCTGCATGCCGTAGCAAATGCCCAGCACGGGCACGCCCAACTCGAACACGGCGTCAGGCGCTTTGTCGGTGCTGTCTTCATAAACGCTGGCGTGGCTGCCCGACAGGATGATGCCTTTGAGCGAGCCGTCTTTGGCGTACTCACGCACCCAGTCAGACGACACATCACAGGGGTGAACCTCGCAGTACACATGCGCTTCGCGCACACGCCGTGCGATGAGCTGGGTGACCTGGGAGCCGAAATCGAGGATCAGGATTTTTTGGTGTTGCATGGCGGTATCAAAAGCAAAGGCCCGAACACCATGGTGAGGGGTTCGGGCCTGTGGGCGGTTGGGTTCAATCAGCGCGGTAGTTGGGCGCTTCTTTGGTGATTTGCACGTCGTGTACATGACTCTCGCGGATGCCGGCGGAGGTGATCTCGACGAACTCTGAGCGCTCGTGCATCTCGGCAATCGTGCCGCAACCGCAATAGCCCATGCTGGCCCGCAAGCCACCGGCCATTTGGAAGATGATAGACAGGACCGAGCCCTTGTAGGGCACGCGACCCTCAATACCTTCGGGCACCAACTTGTCGGCGTTCGGGTTACCCGCAGTGGACTCTTGGAAGTAACGGTCCGCACTGCCCTGCTGCATGGCGCCAATGGAGCCCATGCCACGGTAGCTCTTGTAGCTGCGACCTTGGAACAAGACGATTTCACCTGGCGCTTCTTCAGTGCCCGCAAACATGCCGCCCATCATCACCGTACCCGCGCCCGATGCAATCGCCTTGGCGATGTCGCCGCTGTAGCGGATGCCGCCGTCGGCGATCAGCGGTACGCCGGTCCCCTGGAGGGCAATGGCCACGTTGTCAATGGCGGTGATCTGCGGCACGCCCACACCCGCCACGATACGCGTGGTGCAAATGCTGCCAGGACCAATGCCGACCTTAACCGCGTCGGCACCAGCTTCGACCAGCGCCAGAGCCGCTGCGCCTGTCGCGATGTTGCCGCCGACCACGTCCACATGAGGATAGTTTTGCTTGACCCAGCGCACGCGCTCAATCACACCCTTGCTGTGACCGTGGGCGGTGTCCACCACAATGGCATCCACCCCGGCTTTGACCAGCGCTTCAACGCGTTCTTCAGTCCCCTCTCCCACGCCCACCGCCGCGCCGACACGCAGATGGCCTGCGGCGTCGCGTGCGGCATTGGGGAAATTGAGCTGCTTGGTGATGTCCTTAACAGTGATCAAGCCTTTGAGCTCAAAGGCATTGTTGATAACAAGCAAGCGCTCCAGCTTGTGCTTATTGAGCAGCGCCTTGGCCTCGGCGGGCGTGGTTCCATCGGGCACGGTGACCAAGCGCTCGCGCGGTGTCATGATCTCGCGCACGGGCAAGTCGTAACGGGTCTCAAAGCGCAAATCGCGCCCGGTGACGATGCCTACCACTTTGCCTGCATCGCAAACCGGGAAGCCCGAGACGCCGAGGTCTTCGGACAGTTGCATGACCTGGCGCACGGTGGTGTCGGGGGTGATAACCACCGGGTCACGCAGCACGCCAGATTCGTACCGTTTCACCTTGGCCACCTGGGCGGCTTGTTCAGCGATGCTCAGGTTTTTGTGCACGATGCCCATGCCGCCCTCTTGCGCAATGGCAATGGCGAGGCGGGCCTCGGTCACAGTGTCCATAGCGGCGGACACCAATGGCAGATTCAGGGCGATGTTACGGGAGAAACGGGTCGCAAGAGAGGTGTCCTTGGGGAGGACTTGGGAGAACGCTGGCACCAGCAACACATCGTCGAAGGTGAGCGCTTTACCTAGAAGGCGCATGTCAAAGCTCCAAAAGGCAGATTGTACCCGCCGGGCGGCTGGCTGAAGGCGACTTGGTACTTTTAAAGTATCCCCTGCGGCGCTACACTGGCACCATGAAACTGACTCAATTTTTGGTAGCCATGACTGCCTGCATCATCTCGTTTTCCTCTATTGCCCAGTGGCAGTGGGTTGACAAGGATGGTCGCAAAGTTTTTAGTGACCGGCCGCCCCCCTCAGATGTGCCGGATAAAAACATCATCAATCAACCCAATTCCCGGCTCAAGACTACCGGCGATGCACCAGTAATGACTGCTGTACCTGCTCTTATAACGTCTAAACCCGGTGAAGGAATTGATAAAAGTTTGATGGAAAAAAAAGCACAGGCAGAAGCATCTGAGGCAAGTAAGCGCAAAGCTGAAGAAGAGCGCATCGCCAGAACTAAAGCCGATAATTGCACGCGCGCGCTCCAAGCGAAGGCAGGCGTTGATTCAGGCACTCGTCTTTCAAGAATCAATGAAAAAGGTGAGCGTGAGTTCTACGATGAGATGGCACGCGCTGTTGAATCTCAGCGCATTCAAAGCACTATCGACGCAAACTGTCGATAGACTTCCGACAAACAATCTATGTCAATAACCGGCTTTCGATCCAGCCCGTCGATTCGCAAATAGCCCCGCTCCCCGGCTACCTTGTTTGGCAAACCGCTCACGCCGTGCGATCTTGGGATTAATTTTCAAAGGCCGATAGACCTCTACCCTGTCCCGATCTTCCAACGGCTGATCCATGTCGGCTTTGCGCCCCCAGACACCAATTACCGCTTGATTGATATCCAAAGCCGGAGCAAACGTTTCAAGACTACAAGCAATCAAGGCCTGCCGCACACTGCCCCCCGCTTCAAGCGTCAGAACAACCTCCCTCACTTCTCGCGGCCAAGGCGAGTAAACAACGGTGATTTGAATGCTCACGTCATGCACCATAAACCTGTTCAGCTCGTTTGACAAAGGCATCCACCAAACTGCCCGCAATCTTGTCGAACACCGGACCAATCAACTTGGCCAAAAGAGCGTTGGAAAACCCGTAATTCAAAGAAAGCTCCACCTTACAAGCCCGCTGATCCCCTGAGCCAACGGGGGAGAAATTCCACTGCCCATCGAGTCGTGAAAATGGGCCATTGACCAGTTGCATGCGCACGCCTTGACCTGGTTGATGAAGATTGAGGGTTGTAAATTTTTGGTGGATACCACTGAAAGCGATACCAATTTCGGCGGTCACGCCTTGTTCGTTTTCTTCAATCACCCGGGCCTGGTCGCACCAGGGTAGAAACTCGGGGTACGCAGCCACATCAATGACCAAGGCATACATTTCTTGCGGACTGAACCAAATAAGGACGGACTTGTTGACAGTTTTCATAGAATGGAGGTCTGGCGCGCCTGAGCAGTCAACGATTGTAAGTTTCTCGCACGCCCTCAAAGAATCACATGGCTAAAAAACCCGATACCTCATCCCGCATTGCCGACAACAAAAAAGCGTCGTACAACTACTTCTTTGAAGAGCGCCTAGAAGCAGGCATGGTGCTTGAGGGCTGGGAAGTCAAGGCCGTTCGCGAGGGCAAAGTTCAACTGACCGATGGCTATGTCGTGATTCGCGAGGGTGAATTATTCTTGATCGGTTGCCAAGTTAACCCTCTCAATACGGCGTCCACTCACGTCAATCCCGACTCGGTTCGAACCAAAAAGTTATTGTTGAAAAAAGACGACATTCGGCGCTTAATCGTGAAAGCCGAACAAAAAGGCTATACCCTGGTGCCCCTCAATCTGCACTGGAAAAATGGGAAGATCAAATGCGAAATTGCCCTGGCAAAAGGCAAAGCTGAGCATGATAAGCGCGACACCATCAAAGACCGCGAAGGCAAACGCGAGGTAGAGCGTGCCATGAAAAGTCGCAGCCGTTAGACAGCGAGCCTCTCATCAATAAAAACACCCCCACTCCCGCCTGCGCAGGAATGAGGGTGCAGGTGAATCAAGCCGCGTTGATTGCGATCTATTAACGGCCAGCGCGCTTACGCTCACTTTCGGTCAAGTAGCGTTTACGCAGGCGAATGGACTTGGGTGTGATTTCGACCAACTCGTCATCCTCAATGAACTCAACGCCGTACTCCAGCGTGCATTCAATGGGGGGCGTGATTTTGATCGCATCTTCCTTGCCGCTGACGCGGAAGTTGGTCAGCTGCTTAGTACGCGTGGCGTTGACCACCAGGTCGTTGTCACGGCTGTGGATGCCGACGATCATGCCTTCGTACACGGGGTCATTGGCACGCACAAACATGCGGCCACGGTCGTCCAACTTACCCAGTGCGTAGGTGAAAATTTCGCCCGCGTCCATGGAGATTAGCACACCGTTTTTACGACCACCGATGTCGCCTTTGTGCGGCTCATAGCCGTCGAAGATATTGGCGATCAGGCCGGAGCCGCGTGTCAAGTTCAAGAATTCGTTGGTGAAGCCAATCAGGCCACGAGCGGGAATGCGGTACTCCAGGCGCACACGGCCACGGCCGTCCGG
>CANCAO010000201.1 GCA_947374105.1 Comamonadaceae bacterium
ATGGTCAAGATGCTGGCTGACGCGACGACGGATGAGATCTTGGGCGTGCACATCGTCGGCCCCATGGCTAGCGAGTTGATCGCCGAGTGCGTGGTGGCGATGGAGTTCCGTGCCAGCAGTGAAGATTTGGCACGTATCTGCCACGCCCACCCGTCTTTGAGTGAAGCCACCAAAGAAGCCGCTCTGGCTGTGGACAAGCGCACGCTGAACTTCTAAAACCTTGCGGGACACGCTGCCTGCTCGCGCAGTGCTGTCTCCACTTGATGAGGTCAAGCGTGTCAGCGGTTCTTAAAGCCTACGAAACTGAACTTAAAACGCGGGGTTACGCGAGTGACCCAGCGCAGTTGCACGCGGTCAAAGTGTTAGACCGTTGTGCCGCCGAATGGTCGGTCTACAAAGAAAAGCGTTCCAACGCCTTGAAGAAGCTGGTAAACCGGCCTGACATTCCCCGGGGCGTATACCTGTATGGCGGGGTGGGGCGGGGCAAGAGTTTTTTGATGGACTGTTTTTATAACGCAGTGCCACTCAAACGCAAGACCCGTTTGCATTTTCATGAGTTCATGCGGGAGGTGCACCGCGAGCTGGCGGAGTTGAAAGGCACGGTTAACCCGTTGGACGTATTGGCGGCCCGCATGGCACGCAAATACAAATTGATTTGCTTTGATGAGTTTCATGTGGCCGACATCACAGACGCCATGATTCTTCACCGCTTGCTGGCGGCCTTGTTTAACGAGGGCGTGGGCTTGGTCGCAACGTCCAACTTTCAACCCGATGATTTGTACCCCGGTGGTATGCATCGTGACCGGGTTTTGCCCGCGATTGCTCTGCTCAATCAAAAGCTGGAGATCGTCAACGTTGACAATGGCACAGATTACCGTCGCCGCACCTTGGAGCAAGCCGAGCTCTATCACGTGCCGCCTGGCCTGCAGGCCGATGCAGCCATGGCAAAGGTTTTTGATGAATTAGCAGAGTCACCGGATGAAGATCCGATTCTTCATATTGAGGCGCGTGAAATTCCGGCGCGCCGTAAGGCGGGTGGTGTGGTCTGGTTTGATTTCAAAACCTTGTGTGGTGGGCCCCGCTCGCAAAATGATTACCTTGAAATTGCCACCCAGTTTCATACGGTTTTTCTGAGTGATGTGCCCTATATGCCGGTGCGTCTGGCGGCGCAGGCCAGGCGTTTTACCTGGTTGGTCGATGTGCTGTACGACCGACGCGTCAAACTTATTCTCTCCGCTGAGGTGCCGCCTGAGGCCTTGTACACAGAAGGTCCTTTGGTACATGAGTTTCCCAGAACAGTCTCTCGTTTGAACGAAATGCAGTCTCAAGAGTTTCTCTCGCTTGAACGTCGCGTCGTAGATACCCGAATCACATGAAAAAATTGATTGCAGCATGCTTGATTTCGTGCTGTGGTTTATGCGCACAGGCCCAGCTGTCGGTGCCGATTTCTGAGGATCAAGCCAGGGCTGAGCAGACGCGCATTAATAACGAGCGAGAGGAGCTTGATGCGCAGTATGTATTGCAGGAAGCTGATTGCTATCAACGCTTTGCGGTGAACGATTGTTTCCGTGAAGTGCGAGCTCGCAAGCGCGTTAGCATTGAGGCGTTGCGGCGACAAGAGATCGTTTTAAATGATGTCAAGCGCAAAACCAAAGCCTTCGAGCAGGGCAAGCAGGCGCAAGAAAAAATCTCTCCTGCCGCACTCAAACAGGATGCGGACAGCAGGGAGTCCGTCCAAATACAGCATAAGGAGCGACTGGACCGTGCGCAGGAAAAAAAGATCGATGCTTCAAAGCGAGAAATGCAATCAGGTGCTGATACGAATCAGCTTTCTGGGGCAATAGGGGCATCCACCCAGGGATCCGGTAAGCAAGCGCAGCAGGCGTTTGAAGAAAAGCAGAGAAGTGCGCAAGTTAGAAAAGCGCAAAGGGATAAATCGCTCGCTGAGAAATCAGCTAAACCTATCCGCCCTTTGCCTGCGCAGCCTTGAGGGGTGTGCCTGACGGTGGTGCAATGTTGCGGGTGAACCTTAGTTGTCCAGAGGCTCCAGCTTCACAATTACCAAAGATAAATTGTCGCCACCTCCGTGGGCGCGTTCCCTGGCTTTTTCAATGATGAACTGCGTGGCTTCGCGTGCTGAAAGTGCCGAGAGGATGGAACCCAGTTCATCGTTATCGAAATAGTGCCAAACACCATCGCTACAGGCCATCAGCGTGTCGCCTGCACGTAATTGCGGGATGAAGTGTACGGTCAACGGGGGGTCAGTTTCTGTGCCCAGGCAGCCCATCAGAATATTGGACTGTGGATGCACCTGTGCTTCTTGTTCTGTGATCATGCCGCGGTCAACCAGTGACTGGACGTAGGAATGGTCCATCGTTCGTTTAACCAACTGTTCGCCATGAAAATGAAAGATCCGTGAATCTCCTGCGTGAGCCCAGTGACAGTCGCCTTTCGGATTGATGAGAAAAGCGACAACGGTGCTGTGCGGTTCTTGTTCAGAGGAGATCGCAGTTAGTTTGATGACGATGTGTGCTTCTTGAACTAGTTGGGTTAACAATCCGGTGGCATCGTCGGTGTCCGGTGAGTAGCGTTCAAACAGTTGTTTGGCGGTCATCATGACTTGATCAGATGCTTTGCGGCCACCACTTCGCCCCCCCATGCCGTCAGCCAAGACGGCCAGAACGCAGCCATTGATTCTCGGATGGCTGAGCAGTGCCAGTTGGTCTTGTTGGTACTCCCGGTCACCTTTGTGAATTCCGGTGGAAGCGGTCAGTTTGTAACCTTTGCTCATTGCGCACAGACTTGAGGTGTTGATCCTCAAGAAAATTGATTTTAAGGTCGTATTATCGAACCATCGGATAGATTGATGTGGCGGATTTCACAGATATTTGGGTGGCGCAATTCTGGAAACTGATTTTTTGAACACGAATAAATTGATGAGCTTTTTTAATGACCGCGATTGACCTATGAGTTTGCATGAACAGGTGCTGGCGGCGTTTGCCCCACACAGTGCGCTCGCTCTTTCTGTGGAGGGTTTTCGATTTCGTCCGGGGCAGACCGAAATGGCATTGGCCGTGGCCAATACCGTTGAAAACGGTGGTGTCTTGGTGGTTGAGGCGGGTACCGGAGTGGGGAAAACCTTTTCTTACCTTTTGCCGGCTTTGCTGAGCGGTGAGCGAGTGTTGGTTTCCACCGCGACCAAAACCCTTCAGGATCAATTGTTTGGACGTGATCTACCGAGATTGGTTGCCACTTTGGGCTTGTCCGTGCGTACCGCCTTGTTAAAAGGGCGTGGTAGTTACCTTTGCTTGCATCGAATGGGACAGGCACGACAAGACGAGGCGGCTTTCGGTGCGGGCAATAGTCGAGCCTTAGCGCGCATTGAAATCTGGTCGCAAGGGACTAAAACGGGTGACCTAGCGGAGTTGCCAGGGCTTGACGAGCGCTCCCCCCTCATACCGCTGGTGACTTCTACACGTGAAAACTGTCTTGGAGCCCAGTGCCCTCAATTCCGAGCCTGCCATGTCAATAACGCTCGCCGTGAGGCCTTGGCGGCGGATGTGGTGGTGGTTAATCACCATCTTTTCTTTGCTGATCTGGCGGTGCGCGAATCCGGCATGGCTGAGTTGTTGCCCTCAGTTCGAACCGTCATCTTTGATGAGGCGCATCAACTTAATGAAACCGGTGTCCAGTTTTTGGGCCGTTACTTGTCCACGGGGCAAATACTGGATTTTGGACGAGATATGTTGGCTTTTGGTTTGCAGCTGGCACGTGGCTTGGTGGATTGGACTCAACTGGTTTCGAAGCTGGAACGCTCGACGCGGGACTTGCGCTTGTGCTTTGGAAAAGCCCATTCTGGAACGAAGCTGCGCTGGACAAAAGCGACTCCCGAGCAGATTCATCCCGACGAATGGCACGGCGCTTTGAATGAGTTGAGCCAAGCTTGTCGGGCGGCCGTGCAGGGCCTGACCACAGTCAGTGAAATGGCCCCGGATTTTGTTCGACTACTGGAGCGGGCTGAAGATTTGTTGGCGCTGATTGAGTTTTTTTCTTGCCCTTGTGATCCTGCGGCCGTCCGATGGGTAGAGGTAGGCGCGCAACTGAAGCTGGTGGAGTCTCCGCTGGATATTGCCGATGCCGTTCGAAGCAAGTTGCTCAAGCAAGATGCGCCCGAGAGTACGCAAAAGTCCTGGATATTTACATCGGCCACTTTGGGTGATGCATCGGGTTTACGCTGGTTTACAGAGCCCTGCGGCCTAGAGCAGGCTGAGGCTTTGCAGGTTAAAAGTCCCTTTGACTATGCGCAGCAGGCCACTCTGTACGTGCCTGCGACACTGCCCAAACCAGCCGACCCAGCCCACAGCGAGCAGGTGGCCGCCTTGGTGGCCCGCTTA
>CANCAO010000202.1 GCA_947374105.1 Comamonadaceae bacterium
TGGCTGACGACTTCGCCGCCTTTGACTGCCACGGTGGATGCGTTCAGCGCAAGGTGGTTGGCTTGTTTGGCGTTGTCAGCGTTTTGTTGGATGACACTGGACAGCTCTTCCATGGAGGCAGCAGTTTCTTCTAATGACGCTGCTTGTTGCTCGGTACGGGTGGACAGGTCGTTATTGCCCTGGGCGATTTGCACACTGGCAATGGCCACGCCTTCGGCGTTTTCACGCACACCGCCCACCACTTGACAAAGCGTAGCCTGCATGTTACCCAAGGCCACTATCAACTCGCCGATTTCATCGCTACGGGCGGGCGGCAAGGTTTGGGATAGATCACCACGGGCAATTACCTGCATCATTTTTACGGCTTCTTGCACAGGCTCGCTCACAGACCGGGTAATGACCCAAGTTAGAACAGCCCCCAGTGCAATGCTGATCACCAACAAGCCATACAAAAGCGGCACAGAAAACGCCATGCTGTCGCGCATGTTTTGTGTTTGCGCAGCAGCCAACTCACTTTGGCGTGTTTTCAAGGCGTTAATCTTGTTCAGGTAAGCATCGGCCGCAGGCTGCACTTTGTCTTTGAGCAGCGCATCCACCTGCGCCTGATCCGCCTCTTTGTCCAGTGCCAGCAATTGAGCCCGTTGATCC
The DNA here is from genome assembly GCA_947374105.1 of Comamonadaceae bacterium. Taxonomy (GTDB): domain Bacteria; phylum Pseudomonadota; class Gammaproteobacteria; order Burkholderiales; family Burkholderiaceae_C; genus CANCDA01. The sequence continues at coordinate 649 of CANCAO010000202.1, forward strand.
AGATAAGCCGAGCGCGCCGCCGCAATAGCGGTCAACAAGGCCTTGCCCGGCTCGTCGCTCACCTTAGCCTCAATGGCCTTTTGATGCTGGTTGATTTCGCTCGTTGTTATTTTGATCAATGGGGTGAAGTACGCCGTCAACTCCGTCGGGTTAGTCGACTTAGCCACCGCGATCATCCGATCCATGTTCAGGCGGGTGGCATGAACCCAGGCGGCACTATGCTCCGCCAGAGACAGATTCAGGCGCATCTCATCCGTCGCTCGCCCCATACTGCTAATACGCAGGGTTGAGAAAACTACACAGGTGGTCAGGAGTGCCAGCATTCCAAAAAATGCGAGTGGCAACTTGCGTGTGAGTTTCATAGCGAATGTCCTTGGTGGGTAGGTCAGCAATGGGCTTACTGCAGGGTTTGATCTGTCAAGCCCATCGCGGGACTGGTCATGAGTTTTTCGATGTCAATCAGAATCAGCATGCGGTCTTGCACCGTGCCAATGGCCAGCAGATGGTCGCTGTCCACCACCGAGTCGATCTCGGGAACAGGCTGCAATTGCTCTGGCATGAGAGTGAGAACGTCGCTGACCGAATCCACCACCATGCCCACCACCTGCTTTTTAATGTTGAGCAAGATGACGACGGTGAATCTGTCGTAGCTGACCTGCGCAAGGTTGAACTTCAAACGCATGTCGATGATGGGGACGATGACGCCGCGCAGATTGACGACGCCTTTGATGAAGGGCGGCGCGTTGGCGATGCGGGTGGGTTCCTCATACGAGCGAATCTCCTGCACTTTTAAAATATCAATGCCGTATTCCTCGGCACCGATTTTGAAAGAGAGAAACTCTTTCGTATCCATCTTGACCTTAGGTATGAAACCCGATCCGGGTTTTTCCGAAGTTGATGTTGTAATTTCCATGTCCAGCCTCTTGGTGAATGTGCGTTATCTCAGGGGTTTCAACGAACTCAATCAGGTATCGACAGGTTAGTGGTCAACTTGAGTTCACATGACTGGAATAAGTGGCTTGAAAACCGTGCAATTCATGGCATTCATCAAAGCTGGTGTCATAGTCGGTTAGTCGACGCTCCACCTGTACTGCGCAGCCGCTCCAGCAGTCTGGGCGCGATGGCTTGCAGCGTGAGAACTTCATGCACCGCATCGGCTGCAATGGCTTCTTTGGGCATGCCAAAAACAACGCAGCTGGCTTCGTCTTGCGCTACGTTCCAACTGCCTGCGTCGCGCAGCACGCGCATGGCTTTGGCACCGTCGGCACCCATGCCGGTGAGCATGACGCCCATCGCATTGGGGCCCACCACGCGGGCAGCCGACAAGAACAAGGCCTCGACTGAGGGCTTGTGGCGGTTAATAGGGTCGCCGTCCGCCACACGGGCGATGTAGTTGGTGCCTGACCTCTCCACACTCAGGTGCAGACCGCCTGGGGCAACGTAGGCATGGCCCGGAAGGATGCGCTCACCGTCGGTGGCCTCGCTCACGCTGATGCGGCATAGGCTGTCCAGCCGCGCGGCATAGCTGCGGGTAAAGCCAGGCGGCATGTGCTGAGTGATCATGACGGCGGGTGCGTCTGCGGGCAAGGCCATCAAGAGGTCTTTGGTGGCCTCTGTGCCACCGGTGGAGGCACCGATGAAGATGATTTTTTCAGTGGACAAACGACCCAGCGCAGCGGGGGCTGCACGTGGCACAGGTAGGTGCTGTGCGCCATCGGGGTTGGTGAGCGGGTGAGCGGGCTTGCGCACCTTGGCTTGGGCGGCTATGCGCACCTTGCTGGTGATTTCTTCACCCAGCAGGCGCAGCCCATCAGCCACGCCGATTTTGGGTTTAGCCACAAAGTCGATAGCCCCCAGCTCCAGGGCACGCAAAGTCACCTCGCCACCCCGTTCGGTCAAGGTGGACACCATAACCACCGGCATGGGCCGCAGGCGCATGAGCTTGGCCAAGAAGTCAAGGCCGTCCATGCGCGGCATCTCGATATCCAGCGTCAGCACATCGGGGTTGAGCTCGCGGATCATCTCTCGCGCCACCAGCGGGTCAGCCGCGGTGCCGACGCATTGCATATCGGTTTGCCGGTTGATGATCTCGGTGAGCAGGCTACGAACCAAGGCAGAGTCGTCCACTACCAATACGCGTGTTTTGATCATGATGGCCTCTGGGTTAAAACAAATCGACCGAGCCACCTCGGGTGGCCACGGGCCGAGTGGTTTGGGCGGCTGCGCGTTCGTTGGCCAGCAACTCAGCCGCACGGGTGGGGGCCAGGCGTTTGACCATGGCTTTGCCCGTGACCGGGAAGTAGCAAACTTTGCGCGGATAGATATCGAGCACGTCCTGACTGAGCACGGGGATGCGCTCGACCTTCAAATAGTCCAGCACAAAGCGGGTGTTGCGCTCACCCACGTTCATGCTGTCCATGCCGGCGATGACCTGCCCGCCACCAAAGACCTTGGCCTCTAGCGTGGCGCGGGTGGCGCCGCGCTTCATCATTTCGTTGATGAGTACCTCCATGGCGTAGGTGCCGTAGCGTCCGTTGTCGGTACCACCACCGCCGTCGGGCAGCATGAAGTGATTGAGCCCGCCGACCCGGGCTTTGCTGTCCCACAGGCAAGCGGCTATGCAGGAGCCCAGCGTGGTCATGATGAGGATCTCTTCACTGTCCACAAAATACTCACCCGGCAAGACCTTGACTGCCTCGCACTGGAACTGGGGGTCGTACCAAAAAAACGAGGCTTCTCCTGGTTCGCGTGGCTGGCGCTTAAGCCAGTTCAGAACGGATGAGTCTTGCTCGTCAGCTGTACGCCGGACGTTGGATGAGGCGGGCATTCGGATGGCCTTGTTTTGGCGCTCACACACGTTCATAGACGGTCTTGCCTCGCAGGCGGAAGAGGTCTCTGGAGGCGCTGAAGTTTTCGGAGTGACCAGCGAACAGCAGGCCTTGGGGCTGCATGGCACGGTGCATGCGCTCCAGCACGCGGCGCTGGGTGGGGGGATCAAAATAAATCATGACGTTGCGACAAAAAACAATGTCGAAGGGCTCGCCCAAAGACCAACGCTCGTCCATCAGGTTGTGCGGGCGAAACTCGACCAGACGCTGTAGCTCGGGTTTGACGCGGATGGAGCCACTGTTGGCCCCGCTGCCGCGCAGGAAGTTGCGGCGCATGCGCTCTTCGTTCAAACCGCGTGAGTCGGCAGCGTAAACACCACGTGCAGCGGTGGCGAGCACTTTCGTGTCGATGTCGGTGCACAAAATCTTCACATCGGCGTTGACCCCCAGGGCTTCGGTGACGGTGATGGCCAGGGAGTAGGGCTCTTCCCCGGTGGAAGCGGCGTTACACCACAGGCGCAGGTGCTGACCTTTGCGCAGGGCCAATTCGTAGGCCAACACGGGAAAGTGGTGCTCTTCACGGTAGAAGGAGGTGAGATTGGTGGTGAGGCAGTTGACAAACTCCTGCCATTCCTGCTCGGCTTGCACGCCGCTGGCGTGCTCCAACGCGTGCAGGTAGGCACCAAAGGAGTCATAACCCACGTCACGCAGGCGGCGTGAGAGACGGCTGTACACCATGGCGTGCTTGCCTTCGTTCAGATTGATGCCTGCACGCTTGTAAATGAGCTTGCGGATTTTCTCGAAATCGTCTGAATCGAAATCAAACTCTGATTCGCGAGGGGACAGTAGTGCGCTCATGGTGTGTCTTTGCCTGGTTAGGTGAGAGATTCCCGCTTAATCGAGCAA
>CANCAO010000203.1 GCA_947374105.1 Comamonadaceae bacterium
CACATGGTGGTAGTGGCGAACACAGCGGCATGATCAACCAGATCGCTATGTTCACCGCCATCATCGCCACCGTCGGTGCCATTTTTGGCTACATGGGCGGAGCCACGCAGGCCAATGCGGGCTTGTTCAAAAACAACGCGGCCATCAAGAAAACCGAAGCATCTAACCAATGGAACTACTTTCAGTCCAAAAGCACCAAACAATCGCTGGCCGAAGTCTCACGCGACCTGACCCCCCGTGAAGATGAAAAGGGCAAGTACCAAGCCAAGATTGACCGTTACGAGAAAGAAAAGAACGAGATCAAACTCGGCGCTGAAAAACTGGAAGCCGAAGCCACCGCCTGGGACCAGCAAAGCGACGCACAAATGCACCAGCACCACCGCTGGGCCCAGGCCACCACCGTGCTACAGGTCTGCATCGCGCTGGCGGCTATTTCCTTGTTGACCAAGAAAAAGTGGCTGGAGTACGCCATGTTTGGTGCTGGCGGCCTGGGTGTGATCGTTGGCCTACTGGCGGCGCTACATATTTAATAGCTGCTTAAGCATATATTTAAAGGCTTAGAAGCCAAAATACCTATGAAACTTGCGACCTGGAACGTCAATTCCCTCACCGTTCGTTTGCCCCAGGTGCTGGACTGGTTGGCCGCCAACCCCGTTGATATTCTGGCGCTGCAAGAGCTCAAACTCACCGACGACAAGTTCCCGTTTGAGGCGCTGACCCAGGCGGGCTATTCGGCCCAGTGTTTTGGCCAGAAGACCTACAACGGTGTGGCCCTGCTCTCACGCGCACCCGCCATGAATGTGGTGCGCAACATCCCCGGGTTTGACGATGAGATGGCCCGCGTCATCACGGGCACGTTCGCAGGCGTGCGCGTCGTGGGGGCTTATTTCCCCAACGGACAAGAACCCGGCTCTGACAAATTCGACTACAAAATGAACTGGCTCAAGGGCTTGCGCCTGTGGCTGCGCGAAGAGCTGATCCAACACCCCCAGCTGGTGCTCATGGGCGACTACAACATCACCTTTGACGAGGCCGATCTGTGGGACCCGGTGGGCTTGCAAGACACCATCCACTGCACCGAGGAAGAACGCTACCACTTGCGTGCGCTGGTGGCGCTGGGCTTGACAGACTCGTTTCGGATGTTTGAACAACCTGCCAAGAGCTTTTCTTGGTGGGACTACCGCGACGGCGGCTTTCGCCGTAATCGCGGACTGCGCATTGATCACATCTTGGTGAGTGATGCGCTCAGGGCGCAAGTGCTGTCTTGCCATATTGACAAAACACCCCGCAAGAACGAGCGTCCCAGCGATCACGCCCCAGTGGTGCTGACACTCAGCTGAGAGTTTGCGGGGCAGATGGCTGCCAATCGTTTTGCTTCAATGCCGCCAGGGACTGCACAAACACATCGGCAGGAACAGGTTTTCCAAATAAAAATCCCTGGTAGTGCTGGCAGCCTTGTTGCACCAGGAAGCTTCGCTGTGCATCGGTTTGCACGCCTTCGGCGATCACATCCAGCCCCATGCTACGAGCCAGCGTCACGATGGTGCTAACAATGGCTGCATCGCTCTCATCGGTCAAGATATCTTGCACAAACGACTGGTCAATTTTGACCTCATCGAAAGGCAGCTGTTTTAGGTAAGACAAAGAGCAATAACCGGTACCGAAGTCGTCCAAAGAAAACTGTATCCCTCGAGATTTAAGCGTGTTCATTTTGATGATGAGGGTCTCCACATCATCAAGCAGCAAACTCTCGGTCACCTCCAGTTTGAGTCGCTGCGCATTCGCCCCTGACTCTTCTAACACTTGGAACACCATCGCTACAAAATCGGGCTGGCGAAACTGGCGTGCGCTGATGTTGACGCCCAACACAAGGTGCGCGGTTTGCGCTTGATCAGCCCATGCCGCCAATTGGTGGCAGGCGGCTTGCAGCACCCATTTACCCAGGGGCACAATCAGCCCTGTTTCCTCTACCAAGACAATGAATTCGGCGGGCAGCAAAAGACCGCGCTTGGGGTGCTGCCAGCGCACCAAAGCTTCGCTGCCCACGGGCTCACCTCTGGCATTGACTTGCACCTGGTAATAAAGCAAGAACTGCTCTTTCAATAATCCCTCACGCACGTCTGCCTCCAAGGTGGCGCGCGCCATGACAGAGGCTTGCATGGCTGGATCAAAGAAACGCAGCGTGTTGCGCCCTGCGGCCTTGGCCTGGTACATGGCCACATCGGCACGTTTCAATAGCTCATCCACAGAGTCTTGGTGGCCGAGAAACAGGGTAACGCCTATGCTGGGTGTACTGCGGTAATCTGAACCATCGAGTTTGTAGGGAAAGTTGAGAGCTGAAAGGATTTTTTCTCCTACCGTCTTGGCTTGATTGGCTGCCTCTGTATCGGCTGGATTGACACCTTCCAGCATCACGACAAACTCGTCGCCACCCAGACGCGCCACAGTATCTTCTTCGCGCATGCAAGCGCTCAGACGCTGCGCCACTTGCTGCAAAAGTTTGTCGCCTTGGTCATGACCTCGGGTGTCATTTAAGGTTTTGAAATTATCCAAGTCAATGAAGAATATCGCACCCCATAGGCCGCTACGGGCACTGTTAGCCAGCGCGTGATGCAAGCGATCCATCATCAACCGCCGATTGGGCAATTGCGTAAGGGGGTCATAAAAGGCCAATTGCTGGATTTCGGTTTCAGCAGCCTTGCGTTCAGTGATGTCGGTGTGCATTCCCACGTAGTGGGTAACCCAGCCCTTGACGCCCTTAACAGCTGTGATGGTGTGAAAGCTCGGAAAAACCTCACCGTTTTTTCGACGAATCCAAATTTCTCCTTGCCAGTGGCCGGTTTTTCCGAGCGTCTCCAACAAGTCATCGTAAAACTCGGGGGAATGATGATCGGATTTGAGAAGATCCGGCGTCTTGCCTACCAGCTCGTCTGCGGTATAGCCCGTTTTTTCCAGAAAAGTTGAGTTACAACGCAAAATCTCATTTTTGTAATTCGTGATGACCATCGCCTCTTGTGACTGAAAAGCTGTGGCCGAAACGCGCAGATCTGCCTCCACCCTGCGCATCTCGCGCAAGTACAAAATCATCGCAAAGATCGTCACAACCAACAAACCTCCAACCGCCGAGATCAGGACAAATAAGCCCCACTTCTCATACGTCAAACGCGACCATTCGGTCATAGGGCGTGTCACATGAATGGTGACCAAACCATCCACCAAAGACTGAGATGCCAGCACCGTTGGGTAAAGCGCGTTTCCCAGGCGCTGAGCCTTCGGGAACCTGGGGTCGCCCCAAGGGCGAATAGACAGTGGTTCGAAGTGGCTTAGGCCGTACTGCTGTTTGAGCGTATCAGGGCTCAATTGCGTCACTTTTGCATCTGGCAAAAATTTGAACACCAAGGACTTGTCCGCAGCCAGAACAATCACGCCATTCGCATCTGAAACAAAAGCGTGCGCTTGTCCCACCCAGCCAACCAAACCAGACAAATTGCGCTTGACGACGACAGCCCCGATAAAACGGCCTCGGTCATACACGGGTTGCGAGTAAAACAATCCGGGTAAGCGGGTCTTCAAGCCCAATGCATATTGATAGCCGGGTTTGCCGGAACGGGCTTGCTGGAAATACTCGCGCCCACTATAGTTGGTGCCGATAAAACTTTCTGCACTGCCATAGTTACTGGCGGCCACGCAATCACCTGCCGCATTGATAACCCAAATCACATCCGCCTTGAATTGAAGTGATGCGGTATGCAGGGTTTTATTCAGCTTGTCCAACTCAGCGTCCTCGCTCCAAGCTTGTTGACGTGATGCGTAGGGTGTCACAGAGGCAACAGCATTTGCACCAAAGCGTCGCAAGTTCAGGTGCACATCGGTACTGTGGATGTACATCAAGGGAATAGCCTTGAGCAGTTGCAGGCTTTCGTCCATCAAAATCGCTTCATTACTAGCGCGCTGAGTAGCGTCGGCCAAAGACTCTACATACAGACTGGTAACCTGATGGTCACTGTAGCGCTCGACAATGACCCAAGACGTCAGGATCCAACCCAGGATCAAAATGGCGATGATTTTGTAGGATTGCCCCATAGAGCGCAGCTTGGGCTTGGCCACATAGGTAGTCACTACGGTAAAAATAATGACCACACAAGAAATGGCTAACACGATAAATGCCAGAAAACTCGGTGCCAGCACGGCATCAACGTCGCTGGCGTCTCCTTCGCGAATGAAATAGGCCGCAGCCATCGCCGTGTAATGCATGGCAGAGACCGCCAGCCCCAGCGTCAAGGCGGACAAAGGCAGGCTCCATTGCCGCCAGCGTGAGGCCAAGGCCTGCAACCAAAATTTGATCCAGATGGCCAGTGTGGCCAACATCAC
>CANCAO010000204.1 GCA_947374105.1 Comamonadaceae bacterium
CCAAAGGCATCACAGAAAAGGGCCCAGGCGGTGTCGCTGACCACGGCCAAGAAAATCTGTTCGCCGTCTTTGACCTTGAACACGTCGTACACCGCCCAGGCCGAGATGCGGGCGGGCATGGGGGCGGCGGCTTGGCCGGTGACGGCAAATTGCATCATATGTTGAGCCACCAAAAACACATTGTTCTCGAACAGCGCGCTTTGCACTTCTTGGCCCAGGCCGGTTTTTTCACGCTGGGCCAGCGCCGCCATGGCGCCAATGGCACCAAACATTCCGCCCATGATGTCGTTGACGCTGGTGCCCGCGCGCAGCGGGTCGCCGGGGCGGCCCGTCATATAGGCCAGCCCACCCATCATTTGCACCACTTCGTCAAGCGCGGTTCGGTGCTCATAGGGGCCAGGTAAAAAGCCCTTGTGGCTGATGTAGATGAGGCGGGGGTTGAGTGCCTTGAGGCGGGCGTAATCGAGCCCCAGCTTTTGCATGGTGCCAGGCTTGAAGTTCTCGCTCACGATGTCGGCGGTGGCAATCAGGCGCAGCGCGGCCTCCAGGCCTTCGGGCGTTTTCAGATCAAGTGCCAAACTTTTTTTATTGCGGTTGAACAGGGGAAAAAATCCCGCACCCGAACCGATCAGTTGACGCGTGGCATCGCCCTGGTGGCCGTGACCGATGGGCTCAACCTTGATGACTTCCGCGCCGAGATCGGCCAGCACCATACCGCAGGTGGGGCCCATCACCATGTGGGTGAATTCGACCACGCGCAGGCCGGTGTAGGGTAGTTGATCTGAAGTCATGCCCGAACGTTAGGTGACCAATTTTTAGGCAGGCCTGCTTCGGGTGTCATGCCGTAAAGCACTTCACCCGGTAGCCCGGCTTGGAGCGGCGCACGCGCGGCCATGAGCTTCTCGATATCGATGCCGGTGTTCACCCCCATCGCCTCGAACATAAAGACCAGGTCTTCCGTCACCACATTGCCTGACGCACCGGGTGCGTAGGGGCAGCCGCCCAGGCCGCCGAGCGAGGCGTCAAAGGTGGTTACACCCACATCAAAGGCCGCCAGGCAATTGGCCAGTCCCAGGCCGCGGGTGTTGTGCAGGTGGGCGGCACCGGCGTGGGGGCCAATGGCGGCGCGCAGGCGGGTGAACAGACGCCGTACTTGGGCCGGATTGGCCATGCCGGTGGTGTCAGACAGGCCCGATTCGTCGGCCCCGGCGGCAATACATTCGCTGGCCAGCCAGATGACATCGTCTTCAGCCACGGCGCCCTGAATCGTGCAGCCAAAAGCGGTGGCAATGCCGGCTTCGATCTTGACAAAGGGAGCCACCGCGTCACGCAGGCGCACGATGGCGCGCACTTCTTCGACCATAGCCTCGCGCGTTTTGCGCACATTGGCCAGTGAATGCGCGGCGCTGGCCGACACGGGGATCGTTAGCTTCTGCACGCCCGCTTCAAGCGCCGCTTGCGCGCCCCTGAGATTTGGCACCAGCGCCATCACGGTCACGCCGGTGTGCGTGAGCGCGTGTCGCACGACAGCGGCGGTGTCGGCCATTTGCGGTAGCAGGTGCACGGGCACAAAGGAGCCGACTTCGATTTCTTGGAGGCCTGCTGCCACCAAGGCGTCGATCCAGCGGCACTTGTCCGCTGTGGCCATGATGGACTTGACAGATTGCAAGCCGTCGCGCGGGCCGACCTCGCTGATGAGAACGGTCCCCATCAGTGGCGAACAGGGCTAGTTCGCTTCGCGTACCTGCGGACTGTCCCGCAAAGCTTCATGAGACTGCATCAGCGGGTTGACGCTGCAACATGGCCAGGGTGCTAGCGATCGTTTTGCGCAACTCGCGGCGGTCGCAAATGAAATCAACCGCGCCTTTGGTTTGCAAAAACTCGGCCCGTTGAAAGCCCTCGGGCAGGGTGACGCGCACGGTGGACTCGATCACACGCGGCCCGGCAAAACCGATGAGCGCTTTGGGTTCAGCAATCACCACATCGCCCAGGAAGGCGAAGCCTGCACTGACGCCACCCAGGGTCGGGTCGGTCAGCACGCTGATGTAGGGCAGGCCTTTTTTGGCGAGCCGGGTCAGCGCCGCATTGGTCTTGGCCATTTGCATGAGCGAGAGCAAGCCTTCTTGCATGCGTGCGCCACCGGTGGCGGTGAAGCAGAGGAAGGGTACTTTTTGTTCAATGGCGGCTTCAACGCCGCGCACAAAACGTTCGCCCACCACCGAGCCCATGCTGCCGCCCATGAAGCCGAACTCAAAGCAGGCCGCCACGAGGCTGATGCTGTGTACCGCGCCGCCCATCACGACCAGAGCATCGGTTTCACCTGTGTTTTCCATGGCCTCTTTCAGGCGCTCGGGGTATTTGCGGCTATCTTTGAACTTCAGGGGGTCAATGGGCAGAACTTCTTGGCCGATCTCGAAACGGCCTTCGCCGTCTAGAAAATGATTGAGGCGGGCGCGTGCGTCAATGCGGTGATGGTGGCTGCAAGTGGTACAGACGTTCTGGTTTTTTTCCAGATCGTGCTTGTAGAGCACGGTTTCACAACTCGGGCATTTGATCCACAGGCCTTCGGGCACACTGCGTCGGTCAGCCGGGTCGGTGTGCTGGATTTTTGGGGGGAGTAGTTTTTCGAGCCAGCTCATAAGGGTTCCAACGGTGAATTGTCAACATGCGAGCCGTTCGCCCTGAGTTTGTCGAAGGGATCAGAGGCTTCGACAAGCTCAGCCCGAACGGGAGCGAGAATTATGAATATTACAAATTATGCGTCCAAAGCCGCGCGGATATCGCGCAGAAAGGCCGCTGCCACAGGCACGACCTGATCGCGGGGCTGCTGGTCAATCAACTGGATGATTTTGCTACCAATCACGACGGCATCGGCCACTTTGCCAATGGCGCGGGCCGTGGCCGCATCGCGGATGCCAAAGCCCACGCCGACGGGCACGTGCACATGCTGGCGAATGCGCGGCAACATAGCCTCAACCGCGCCGGTGTCCAGCGTGCCGGAGCCGGTGACACCCTTGAGCGAGACGTAGTACACATAGCCACTGGCGAGTGCGGCGATTTGCTGCATGCGCTCATCGGTACTGGTGGGGGCGAGCAAAAAGATCAGGTCCATTCCCTGGGCCTTGAGTGCAGCGGCAAAGGCTACACACTCTTCGGGCGGGTAGTCCACCACCAGCACGCCGTCCACGCCTGCGGCGGCGGCATCACGGGCAAATGTGTTGTTACCCGCTGTTTTGGTGTGCAATTGATCGTAGCGCTCAATCGGGTTGGCGTAACCCATGAGTACCACGGGGGTGGTGCTGTTGCGGGTTCTAAATTCACGCACCATGGCAAGCACCTGCACCAGACCCACGCCAAAGGCCAGGGCTTTGTCACCGGCTTTTTGGATCACGGGGCCATCGGCGCTGGGGTCGGAGAAGGGCACGCCAAGCTCAATCACATCGGCCCCGGCAGCGACCATGCCGTGCATGAGTTCGGGGGTGATGTCGGCGTAGGGGAAGCCAGCGGTGACGAAGGGGATCAGGGCCTTGCGGCTTTGCGCTTTGAGTGCCGCGAAGGTAGCGTTGATGCGGCTCATGCTTTGATTCCCAAGCTGGACACGTTGACAACTTTTTCAGAGGCGGGGCCACCTTTGACACTCTGACCTTGACAGCTGGGTCGGCAGAAAAAATCCCCCCCGCTGAGATCGGCCACCGTGCCGATGTCTTTGTCGCCACGGCCTGAGAGATTGACCAGGATGGATTGGTCTGGGCGCATGGTTTTGGCCAGTTTCATGGCGTAGGCCACGGCGTGACTGGACTCCAGCGCAGGGATGATGCCCTCGGTGCGGCACAGGTAGTGGAAGGCGGCCAGAGCTTCTTTGTCGGTGATACCCACGTATTCGGCACGGCCGATGTCTTTGAGGTAGGCGTGCTCGGGGCCGACACCGGGGTAGTCCAGCCCGGCGCTGATGCTGTGGGTCTCTGTCACCTGGCCGTTGTGGTCTTGCAGCACGTAGGTGCGGTTGCCGTGCAGCACGCCAGGGCTGCCTTTTTGCAGTGATGCGGAGTGCTTGCCGCTCTCCATGCCTTCGCCCGCCGCTTCGACGCCGATCAGGCGGGTGTTGGCGTGGTTGATGTAGGGGTAAAAGATGCCCATGGCGTTGGAGCCGCCGCCGACGCAGGCCACCACGGCATCGGGCTGGGTCGCCGCCACGCCCAGGCGTGCCAACATCTGAGGCATTTGCGTCAGGCATTCTTCGCCGATCACGCTCTGGAAGTCACGCACCATCATGGGGTAGGGGTGCGGGCCCGCCACCGTGCCGATGATGTAGAAAGTGTTGTCCACGTTGGCGACCCAGTCGCGCATGGCTTCGTTGAGCGCGTCTTT
>CANCAO010000205.1 GCA_947374105.1 Comamonadaceae bacterium
CCCGATGGCGACCATCCAAGACGTTGCCCTGCGGTTGCGCGAGGACGTGGTGAGTGAGCCCAATAACCGCGAAGCCAACCAGGCCAACGCACCCGCCGTCGAAAACGGCCTGTTTCTCGTACCCAAAGTGATCGAGTGAGCCCTTGCGATCCCACATGCCCATGACCTCATCTACCCCCGAACTTCACGAATTATCCGTGGCCGTACTGGCCCAGCATCTGCGTGAGCGCAAGGTTTCAGCCTTAGAAACCGCCCAGCATTTTTTGACCCGCGTCAAAGCCAACGAATCTTTGGCCGCTTTCGTGGACTTGAACGAAGACGCCACCCTGGCCCAGGCCCGTGCCGCGGATCAGGCTCTGGCCGCAGGTACGGCTGGCCCGCTGGCCGGCGTGCCCATCGCTCATAAAGATATTTTTGTCACCCGCGATTTCGTGGCCACCGCAGGCTCACGCATGCTGGCGGGCTACCGCTCGCCGTTTGACGCCACCGTGGTGCAACGCCTGGGCCAAGGGGTGGCGGGCAACGTGTTGGGTGCTGGCATGGTGACGCTGGGCAAGGTCAGTTGCGACGAATTTGCCATGGGCTCGGCCAATGAAAAATCAGCTACACCGCCGCTGGGTCACACCAGCCCAGCCCCGGTGCGCAACCCTTGGGACAGCCGCCGCATCCCCGGCGGCTCATCGGGCGGCAGCGCAGCCGCCGTGGCAGCGCGCCTGACTCCAGCAGCCAGCGGCACTGACACGGGAGGATCAATCCGCCAACCCGCCTCGTTTTGTGGCATCACCGGCATCAAGCCCACCTACGGCCGGGCCTCTCGTTACGGCATGATCGCTTATGCCTCCAGCTTGGATCAGGCCGGGCCGATGGCGCGCAGCGCCGAAGACTGCGCTCTGTTGCTCAGCGCGATGTGCGGGCCTGACTTAGACCGTGATTCGACGTCCCTCAATGTGCCCGCAGAGGACTTTTCACGCTCGCTCAATGACTCGATCAACGGCCTGCGCATCGGCATCCCTAAAGAGTTTTTCGGCGAAGGCCTGGCTTCTGATGTGCGCGCTGCCGTCGATGCGGCTTTGAAAGAATACGAAAAACTAGGTGCAATACTGGTGCCCATCTCCTTGCCCCGCACCGAGCTGTCCATCCCCGTGTACTACATCATCGCGCCCGCCGAAGCGTCGAGCAACCTGAGCCGCTTTGACGGCGTCAAGTTCGGCCACCGCGCCGCAGACTACACCGACCTGGTGAGCATGTACAAAAAGACCCGCGCCGAAGGCTTTGGCGACGAGGTCAAGCGCCGCATCATGGTTGGGGCCTATGTGCTTAGCCACGGCTACTACGACGCCTATTACCTGCAAGCGCAAAAAATTCGCCGCATGATTGCCGACGACTTTCAAAACGCGTTCAAGACCTGCGACGTGATCGCAGGCCCAGTCGCTCCCACCGTCGCCTGGAAGATTGGTGAAAAATCTGACGATCCCGTCGCCAATTACCTGGCTGACATTTTCACCCTGCCCGCTTCGTTGGCGGGCTTGCCCGGCATGAGCGTGCCTGCAGGCTTTGGCGCAAACGACATGCCCGTCGGCCTGCAACTCATTGGCAACTACCTGCAAGAAGCCAAGCTGCTCAACGTGGCGCACCGCTTGCAGCAAGCCACTGATTTCCACCTTCGCACACCCGGAGGTTTTTAAGATGACGAACAAACTTATCCAAGGCTACGAGGTCGTCATTGGCTTCGAGACCCACGCCCAACTCTCCACCCAAAGCAAGATTTTCAGCCGCGCATCAACGACGTTTGGTGCAGAACCCAATACCCAGGCCTGCGCGGTGGATCTGGCCCTGCCGGGCACGCTGCCGGTCATGAACAAAGGCGCGGTGGAGCGCGCCATTCAGTTCGGCCTGGCGATTGGTTCGACTATTTCTGAGCGCAGCATATTCGCGCGTAAAAACTACTTCTACCCGGATCTGCCCAAGGGCTACCAGATCAGCCAGTTTGAAATCCCGGTAGTGGTGGGTGGGGTGATTGAGTTCTTTTTGAACGAAGAAAAAAAATCAGTGCGCTTGGTGCGTGCCCATCTGGAAGAAGACGCAGGTAAATCCCTGCACGAAGATTTCATTGGTCAGACCGGCATTGACCTGAACCGAGCAGGCACGCCGCTGCTGGAGATCGTGACCGAGCCTGACATGCGCTCCTCTGAGGAGGCCGTGGCCTACGCCAAAGAACTGCACAAGATCGTGACCTGGATTGGCATTTGCGACGGCAATATGCAGGAGGGCTCCTTCCGCTGCGACGCCAATGTGTCGGTGCGCAAGCCGGGTGCTGAATTGGGCACGCGGCGCGAGATTAAAAACCTCAACAGTTTCAAGAACATGCAGCAGGCCATGGACTATGAGATCCGCTGGCAGATCGAGCAGATCGAAGACGGCTACGCCATCCAGCAGGCCACCGTGCTGTTTGACCCCGACACCGGCGAGACGCGTTCCATGCGCAGCAAGGAAGACGCGGCCGATTACCGCTACTTTCCCGACCCGGATTTGCCGCCGCTGGTGATTGCGCCGGAATGGGTGGAGCGTGTGCGCTCTGAGATGACCGAGCTGCCGCGTGTGATGGCGGCGCGCTTTGTGGCCGACTACGGACTGCCCGAATACGACGCCACCACGCTGACGCAAAGCAAGGCCATGGCGGCCTACTTTGAAGAAGCGGCCAAAACCTGCGGCCAAGCTAAGCTGGTGAGCAACTGGGTGATGGGCGAGCTGTCACGCCGTTTGAATGCCGAAGAGCGGGACTTTGCGCAAAGCGCGGTTTCAGCCCAGCAACTTGCCGCACTAATTGCACGCATTGCCGACGGTACGATCTCCAACAATGCTGCCAAGCAAGTATTTGATGAACTTTGGAATGAGTCGCAAAAAACTGGCACAACTCTGAGTGCTCATGCGGTGGCATCTCCAACGATCAAGGCGACGTTGGCCGTCGATTCCATCATCGAGTCCAAAGGCCTCAAGCAGATGAACGACACCAGCGCCCTAGAAGCCATCATCGACACCGTGATTGCCGCCAACCCCAAGAACGTCGAAGAGTACCGCGCGGGCAACAGCAAGGCGCTCAATGCGTTGGTGGGTCAGATCATGAAGGGCAGTCAGGGCAAGGCCAACCCGCAACAGGTGGGCGACTTGCTGCGCAGCAAGCTGGGGTGAACCGCTAGACCTTGGCTCTTACGAATTGAGCAAAAGTGGTGCGGGTATTACTTCGATAGCGTTGCGCGTTGTGCCCACTGTAGTTTGAGGCGCGTGAGCTCTTCATCAAAGCGGGTATTTACGCGTTCCACCTCTTTATCCTGATAGGCCATGAATTGGCGATGCTCTGAAATATTTCGAGTATTTTCTTCGGCTCTACGGCGTAGGCTTATGGGGGTGCTTTCCGGTTCTTTATTAAAAAATTCCAGCTCAACCGCGATTTTGTCGCGCTGCAACATCAGTTCACTCATCCGGATATTCGCTGTCGCTCGTGCTTGGCCCACTTCAGCCAGAGCTTGAACTCGAACTTTATCGTGCGCCTCCTTGTTGGGGTAACGACCAATCAATGCCCGGTCACGTTTTTTTTCTTCCTCTATTTGTGCGTGAATTTCTAGTTCTTTCTTTTTCTGAACTTCTAGATCAGCCAACTCTTTAACGGTCTTGGGTGGGGTGATGATCGATTTGACGCTGCCGCTGGGATTGAGAATTCTTTGCTCTCGGTCCATGCATTCAAGGATAGGGCGATCTGCGGTTAATTTGCGCCCCACTTTGTCTACACAGGTATAGATGCCCTCGGATTGGGCCAAGGTCGATCCCACTGATACTATGAGCAGCTGGCTGAGCAGCGCCCATTTCCATTTTTTTTTCATTGTGTTGCCTGCTATTTTGAGACGCCATATCGGTTTCTGTAGGCCAGCACCCGCTGGTGCTCAGTGGCCAATCCAGTGCGACTGTGAGTATCCAAATACTGTAGCAAATCATCCAGTTGCGCAATCGCGCATACCTCTAGGCCAATACGTTCGCGCACGTACTGCACGGCACTGTACGCTACATCCTCTCCGTCTTCGGTGGCCATCTCCTGTCGGTCCAGCGCAATCACTACCGCATGTGGCGTTGCGCCGGCAGCCTCAATCAGGGCGATCGATTCCCGCGCCGCCGTGCCCGCGGACATCACGTCATCCACAATCAGTACCCGGCCCTTGAGTGGCGCACCCACTAGCGTACCCCCTTCGCCATGGTCTTTGGCTTCTTTGCGGTTGTAGGCAAATGGCACGTTGCGTCCGTGCCGTGCCAGCTCCACCGCCAACGTAGCACCGAGTGGAATGCCCTTGTAGGCGGGGCCAAAAATCATGTC
>CANCAO010000206.1 GCA_947374105.1 Comamonadaceae bacterium
AGTGAGACACCGGATGAAAAACTCCCTTCCGTCGAGGTTCAGGTACTGGAGGCTTTTATTGCCCAGCACTACATGGACGTGCCGGTGGTGCCCTCGCTCATCACCAGCGAGCCGGTGGCCAAGAGCCTGATCGAGGCGCTGTCGGTGCAATCCGGCGTGAAGGTGAGTGCCGTGCACCAGCCACGAGAGCAGCGCCGCATTTGGCTGGAGATGGCGCAGACCAATGCTGGGCTGCAGTTGGGCCGTTTGCTGGCCGAAGAGGGCTCGCAGCAGGCGCGCACCCGTGCGTTGGCGCAGGCGCTGGACTTGCCGCAGGATCAGCTGGATGAATTTCGGGTGGAGTGCTTTGACATCTCTCACACGGCGGGTGAGGCCACGCAGGCGTCGTGTGTGGTGTTTCATCACCACAAAATGCAAAACGCCGAGTACCGCCGCTTCAATATCGAGGGCATCACGCCGGGCGACGACTACGCCGCCATGCGCCAGGTGCTAACGCGCCGCTACGCCAAGCTGGCCGAGAGTTTGCGGGAGGACGGCGGTGCGGCTGAGTTACCTGTTGGAACTGCCCGCTTGCCCGATTTGGTGCTGGTGGACGGCGGTGTGGGGCAGGTGAGCATGGCGCGCGAGGTGTTTGAGCAACTCGGGCTGGACTTGTCGCTGATCGTGGGGGTTGAGAAAGGCGAGGGACGCAAGGTGGGGCTGGAGGAACTGGTGTTTGCCGATGGCCGCGAGAAGGTGTACCTGGGCCAAGATTCAGCCGCGCTGATGCTGGTGGCGCAGATTCGTGATGAAGCACACCGTTTCGCCATTACCGGCATGCGGGCGCAGCGGGCGAGGGTGCGGGTGGGGGGCAGCAAGATTGAGGAAATCCCCGGTGTCGGCCCCAAGCGCCGCGCTAAATTGCTGCAGCGCTTTGGCGGGGTGCGGGGTGTGTCGGAAGCCAGTGTGGAGGACATGGCTTCGGTAGAGGGGATATCTAAGGAACTGGCGGAGTCGATTTACCGGGCACTGCATTAATTTCGCTCACAGCGCTCATGCCACAATAACACCATGTTTCTTACCATTCCCACCATCATGACTTGGACGCGCATTGTCGCCATCCCCTTGATCGTGGGGGTGTTTTACCTGCCGCTGGAGCCTGCGACTCGCAACTTGGTTGCGACCGTCATGTTTGTGGTGTTTGCTGCGACTGATTGGCTGGACGGCTACTTGGCACGCAAGCTTAACCAGACCTCGGCCTTCGGTGCGTTCTTAGACCCGGTGGCCGACAAAATTTTGGTGTGTGCCAGTTTGTTGGTGCTGGTGCACCTGGGCCGTGCCGATGTGTTTGTGGCGCTCATCATAATTGGCCGGGAGATTGCCATCTCGGCCCTTCGTGAGTGGATGGCCCAGATTGGCGCTTCCAAGAGCGTGGCGGTGCATATGGTGGGCAAACTCAAGACCGTAGCACAAATGGTGGCCATTCCCTTCTTGCTGTTTGATGGCCTGCTGTTTGACGTGATCAACACGCGCAACTGGGGCAATTTTTTAATCTGGGTGGCCGCTGTGCTCACGGTCTGGTCCATGATTTATTACCTGCAAAAAGCGGTGCCCGAGATACGGGCGCGGGTGAAATGAATGCGCGCACCCAAGAGGACGCCCTGATACGGGCGATGCCTCTGGTGTTTGTGCTGATCTGGAGCACTGGCTTCATCGTGGCGCGCTACGGCATGCCCTACGCGCCACCCATGAAGTTTCTTGTGGTGCGCTATACCCTGTCAATTCTGTGTTTTCTTTTCTGGATTGTGTTGGTCCGCGTGTCTTGGCCGCGAAATGCGACGCAATGGCTTCATCTGTCGGTGGTGGGTGTGTTGATCCACGCGGGCTACCTGGGTGGCGTGTGGTCGGCGGTGAAGGCAGGCATGGGGTCGGGCCTGAGCGCGTTGATCGTCGGGCTGCAACCTGTGCTCACCGCCATCTGGCTGTCCTCCAACGGTGGGCAAGTGACGCGGCGGCAGTGGATAGGTTTGGCGCTGGGCTTTGCGGGGCTGGCCATGGTGGTGTCGCGCAAATTTGGACAGGGCGGGGAAGTCGATGTTCTGAATTTTTCGTTTGCCTTCTTGGCCTTGCTTAGCATCACCACGGGCACGCTGTATCAAAAACGCTTTGTAATGCCGTGCGACGTGCGCAGCGCCAATGCGGTGCAGCTCATCGCGGCCTTGGTGGTTACGTTGCCGTTGACGCTGCTGGAGTCGGAGGCCATGCAATGGAACACGCAGTTGGCGTTGGCCATGGCCTGGTCGGTACTGGCTTTGACGCTGGGCGGTAGTTCGCTGTTGTACTTGTTGCTACAGCGCGGCGCGGCCACAGCCGTCACCAGTTTGATGTACCTGGTGCCGCCCACCACGGCACTGATTGCTTGGGTGTTGTTTGACGAGACCATCACGCTTCTGACCTTGCTGGGAACGGCGATCACGGTCTTCGGAGTGAGTTTGGTGGTGCGTGCCCCGCCCCCATCAACTTCTGCCGCATGAAGGCCTAGCCATGAACCCAGAGACACAACTGTTCCCCGGTTTTTCGGTTGCTAAAGTGACCCGTGGAGGCGTGACCCTGCACACCCGGTGCGCGGGCCAAGGGCCTGCCTTGCTCTTGCTGCACGGCCACCCGCAAACCCAGGCCATGTGGCACAAAGTGGCGCCCACGTTGGCGCAACACTTCACCGTGGTGATGATGGATTTGCGTGGCTATGGTGATTCAGACCGTCCCTTGGCCGACGCCGATCACGCGGCTTACAGCAAGCGTGAAATGGCGCTGGATGCTATGGCGGTCATGCAGCATCACGGCTTTGATCATTTTCAGGTGCTGGCCCATGACCGGGGCGCGCGCGTGGCTCATCGTTTGGCGCTAGACCATGCGCAAGCGGTGGAGCGGCTGATGCTGCTCGATATTGCGCCCACGCTGGCGATGTACGAAAACACGACCGAGGCGTTTGCCAAGGCCTATTGGCACTGGTTCTTTTTGATCCAGCCACCCCCCTTGCCTGAGGCTTTGATCGAATCCGACCCGGTGCGCTACATCCGCAGCGTGATGGGGCGTCGCCACGCCGGGTTGGCGGCGTTTGCGCCGCAGGCCATGGCCGAATACGAGCGCTGTGTTCAGATTCCAGGCACCGCGCATGGCCTTTGTGAAGATTACCGAGCCAGTGCCACGATCGACTTGGTGCATGACCGTGCGGATGTGAAAGCGGGCATTAAGCTTATGCAGCCCTTGCGTGTGCTGTGGGGCGATCACGGTGCGGTGGGGCAGTGTTTTGATGTGATGGCACTGTGGCAAGCGCGCGCGGTGCAGGTGACGGGGCAAGGCTTGCCCTGCGGACATTACGTTGCCGAGGAAGCGCCTGAGGCATTGCTGGCAGAAGTTTTAAATTTTTTCAGGAGAGCGTCATGAGTAAAAAACGAATCGCAGTGATCGCCGGTGACGGCATTGGCAAAGAGACCATGCCCGAGGGTGTGCGGGTGATGGAGGCGGCGGCATCGAAGTTTGGTATCGACTTGCAGTTTGACCACTTTGACTTCTCCAGCTGGGACTACTTCGAGAAGCACGGCCGCATGATGCCTGAGAACTGGAAAGACCTGGTGGGTGGCCACGACGCTATTTATTTTGGCGCAGTCGGTTGGCCCGAGAAGATTGCGGATCACGTCTCGCTTTGGGGCTCCTTGATCTTGTTTCGGCGCGAGTTTGACCAATACGTCAACCTGCGCCCGGCACGCCTCATGCCCGGCATCATCGCGCCCGTGGTGCGCCGTGATGGCAACCGCCGTGAGCCGGGTGAGATCGACATGTACATCGTGCGTGAGAACACCGAGGGCGAGTACTCCAGTATCGGCGGGCGCATGTTCCCCGGCACGGATCGCGAAATGGTGATGCAGGAGTCCATCTTTACCCGCCACGGGGTGGATCGGGTGCTGAAGTTTGCGTTTGAGTTGGCCCAGTCACGCCCCAAAAAGCACCTGACCAGCGCCACCAAATCCAATGGCATTGCCATCACTATGCCCTACTGGGACGAGCGCGTGGAAGCCATGGCCAAGCGCTACCCCGACCTGACGCTCGATAAGTTTCACATTGACATCTTGACCGCCCACTTTGTGCAGCGGCCGGATTTCTTTGACGTGGTTGTGGCCAGCAATTTGTTTGGTGACATCCTTAGCGACTTGGGCCCCGCCTGCACCGGCACGATTGGCATTGCGCCCAGTGCTAACCTTAATCCTGATCGCCTATTCCCCTCGCTGTTCGAGCCGGTACATGGCTCTGCGCCTGACATAGCGGGCCAGGGCATTGCCAATCCGATTGGTCAGATATGGT
>CANCAO010000207.1 GCA_947374105.1 Comamonadaceae bacterium
ACCCAAGGGGTAGCTATGCGCGTAGGACTGGCAGGTACCGGAAAAATGGGTAGTGTGATCGCCCTGCGGTTGCACTCCCTAGGTCATCAAGTCACAGTCTGGAACCGCTCGCCTGAGCGGGCTCAGGCCCTGTTGGATGCGGGCCTGCAGTGGGCCGAATCACCCCAGGCACTGGCCGCCGCGTCAAACCTCATCATCTCCCTGCTCACCAACGAACAGGCGTTGGACGATGTCTACTTGGGTGCAGATGGCTTGTGGTCAGGCTCGGTCACCGACAAAGTATTCATCGACATGAGCACAGTCAAACCCACCCAACAGCAGGCCATGGGCGAGCGCGCCGCTACGGTGAAGGCGGCTTACCTCGAATGCCCAGTCAGCGGCAGTGTAGGGCCCGCCAAAGAGGGCAAATTGATTGGTTTTGTAGGTGGCGATGCGGCGCTCTTGAAGGGCATTCACCCCTTGCTGAACCAGCTCTGCAAACGGGTTGAGTACGTGGGGCCGTTGGGTGCTGGAGCCACCATGAAGCTGGCGGTGAATCTGCCCCTAATGGTGTACTGGCAGACTCTGGGCGAGGCCCTGTCACTGATTGAGCCTTTGCACTTAGACCCCCAACGCGTGGTGGATATTTTTTCGGAGTCTTCGGGTGGCCCCAATATGCTTAAAGTGCGCGGCGGCATGATCGCGCAAGCCTTGGCTGGCACGCCCAGTGAGCTGGTGACGGTGAACTTGGCCACCATGCGCAAAGACGTGCGCACCATGGTGGATCAAGCCACGCTGCAAGGCCGTCAAGTGCCCCTAACAGCCATCACACTGGCCAACCTAGACCAAGCCGCCTCCAGTGGTTTGGATGACGCTGACTGCACGCAGTTTCCGATGTGGTGGTTGAAAGCAAAAATTACCCCGGCTCCAGACCGGGGTAACTCTGCTCACGCATCTTGCGAATATCAAGCAAACTGAATACTGTCTTTTGGAAAGGTCGTTGTATTTCAGCGTTTTGTCTGGATGCAACGCAACCCCTTATTACAAATTCTTGGCGGGCGCACCAACATAAACGGCGGTACAAAAACCCGCAAAATCAATTCCCGTATTGAAGGTGAAGGACCAACGATTTGCCACAGGTGTCACAGACGCCCCTAGCGCAACCCTACTTGAAAATCACCGTCTTGTGCCCGTTGAGCAGCACGCGGTGCTCGCTGTGCCATTTCACGGCGCGCGCCAGCACTTGGCTTTCGGTATCGCGACCTTGGTTGGTAAAGTCTTCTACCGTTTTGCTATGGTCAACGCGGGCAACATCTTGCTCAATGATGGGGCCTTCGTCCAGGTCGGCGGTGACGTAGTGGGCGGTGGCACCCACCAGTTTCACGCCCCGGTCATGTGCTTGGTAGTAGGGCTTGGCACCTTTGAAACTGGGCAAGAAAGAGTGATGGATGTTGATGGCTTTGCCTGAGAGTTTTTTGCACAAGTCGTCGGACAACACTTGCATATAGCGCGCCAGCACCACCAGCTCGGCCCCTTCGGCCTGGATGATTTCGAATTGTTTGGCTTCGGCCTGTGGCTTGGTGGCTGCCGTGACAGGAATGTGGTGAAACGGCACGTTGTAGCTGGCAGCTAGTTGGTAAAACTCGCGGTGGTTGGAGACAATGGCGCGGACGTCCAGCGGCAGCAGCCCGCTCTTCCAGCGGAACAGCAGATCGTTAAGGCAATGTCCTTCCTTGCTGACCATGATGACCGTGCGCATGAGTTGCGCCTTGGCGTTCAAACTCCATTGCATCTTCAGCGGCTCGGCCATCAGCTTGATCTGCAACTTCAACTCATCAAAGGTCAGTTGCCCGCATGAAAACTGAACGCGCATGAAAAACAAACCAGTGTCAGCGTCGTTGTACTGGGCGGCTTCTTCAATATTGCCGCCGCGTTCCAGCAGAAAACCAGAGACGGCATGCACCAGACCAAGTCGGTCAGGGCAGGCAAGGGTCAATATATAAACTTGGTTCATGAAATTCCTCTCGTTGGCCTCTATTGTCTCAATTTCCCGAAAGCAAATTTCACCACCCACGACGGACGATAGCTAGTGGACGGCATCGCCATAGCGAGTTCGGTGACTTTAGTCTCGCCAATTAAGCTTCACCCGATTCAGATGCCCAATAAAATGCTTCCATGCTGTTAAATCTGATTAAAGTAAATCTTCGCTTGCGACCATGGCCTGAGGTCAGGGTGTGAAGCGGCTTATTTTCTTGCTTGTCGGCTTTTTTATGATGGGTGCCACCTGTGCCGCGCCCGCCGTGGCCTTTTACTATGGGCCGCAACCGCCATGGGACGAGCTGCAGGCCTTTGACCTGGTGGTGGTTGATCCCGGTCATGTCCCCAACCCGACCCTGCCTGCCTTGCCGCAAACCGAGCGGGTAGCCTATGTGTCGGTGGGCGAGGTTCATCCGTCGCGGGCCTACGCTGCCAAAATTCCCAAAGCTTGGCTCAAGGGCGATAACAAAGATTGGGGCAGCCGCCTGATTGACCAATCTGCCCCCGATTGGCCTCGTTTTTTTTCTGATGCCGTAATCGACCCTCTCTGGGCCGCAGGCTACCGCAGCTTCTTTCTCGACACGCTGGACTCCTATCAGCTGTTTGCCAAAACGCCGGAAGACAGGGCCAAGCAAGAAGCGGGCATGGTCGCCCTAGTCATGGAGCTCAAGCGTCGTCATCCACAAGCTAAACTGATTTTTAATCGCGGTTTTGAAATACTGGACCGCACTTACAAGCAAGTAGCTTTTGTCGCCGCCGAATCCTTGTTTCAAGGTTATGACGCGGGCAAGAGCCGCTACCGCCCGGTGCCTGCCGCGGATCGCGAGTGGTTGCTCGGGCAGTTCAAACGCATCACCGAAGAGTACCGACTGCCGGTCATCGCCATTGACTACGTTGCGCCCAACGACCGCGCCCTGGCACGCAGCACCGCCAAACAAATTGAAGCGCAAGGCTTTATTCCCTGGGTGGCTACGCCAGACCTGGCCACGCTGGGCGTGGGATCGGTAGAGGTCATGCCGCGTCGGGTTTTGATCGTTCACAGTCCACGAGCCAATGAATTCGAGTTACGGGATATCGAAGCCGTTCGCATGGCGACCCTGCCCTTGAACTACCTGGGCTATACGGTGGAGTACGTGGACTATCTACACTTGCCGGAGGCGGCGCTGGCGGGGCGTTATGCCGGGGTGGTGATGTGGTTGGGCGCGCAGGGAACCTCTGCTGACCGCCAAAAAGTCAGCGCGTGGATAACGCGCCGGCTGGACGAAAATGTACCGATGGCGTTTGTCAACGAGGTCGGGCCCATGCTGTCGTCTGCATTGAGCACCCGACTGGGGCTGGACCAGACAGCCAAAGGGGGTGACAGCGGCCCCGTCACCGTCATCCAACAAACCAGCATGATGGGGTTTGAGCGGCAACCCCGACCACAAGCCAATGAATTCACGCCCTTGACACTCAAAGTCGGGCGCCCCTTGCTGACGCTGGGCAAAGGCAAGGCACAGCAGGTTGCCGCCGCCATCACGCCCTGGGGTGGCTATGTGATGGACCCTTTTGGTTTGGTAACCCTGGCCAATCAGGAAGAGGCGCGCTGGGTGATCAACCCCTTTGCCTTTTTCAAAGAGGCGCTGCGCCTGCCCGACATGCCTGTGCCCGACGTCACCACCGAAAGCGGGCGGCGCATGCTGCTGGTGCACATGGATGGGGACGGTTTTGTGAGTCGCTCGGAGTTGCCGGGTAACCCGTTTGCCGGGGAAGTCATTCGAGACCGTATTGTCAAAAAATTCCCCATTCCCATGGCCATTTCGGTGATCGAGGCCGAACTGTCACCCCAAGGCTTGTACCCCCAGTACGCGCAGCAACTCGAAGCCGTGGCGCGGGACATGTTTCGGGCGCCGAACGTGGAAATCGCCTCTCACAGCTACACCCACCCCTTCAACTGGGGAAAAGCCCAGGCGGCGGGTGAGACCGCACAGGGCTACCACCTGAATATCCCTGGCTACCGTTTAAGTTTGCAACGTGAAATCGAAGGTTCCATCCGCTACATCGAAACACGCCTGGCCCCTGCGGGTAAAAAGGTAGCCTTGTTCTTGTGGACGGGTGATACGGTGGCGGGGCGAGAAGCCATTGCGCTGACCAAGAAGCAAGGCGTTCTGAACATAAACGGTGGCGACACGGTGGCCACCCAAACGCGACCCACAGTGACCCAGGTGGAGGGTTTGGGCATGTATTTTGGAGACCAGTTCCAAGTCTTTGCGCCCAATCAAAACGAGAACGTTTATACCAACAACTGGACGGGGCCATTTTCGGGTTTTGA
>CANCAO010000208.1 GCA_947374105.1 Comamonadaceae bacterium
TCCCAGGTGGCGAACTTTTCGGCAAAGCGGCGGCGGTTGTTCTTCCACATGAAGTCATAGACGCAGTTGTGGAAGTAGTAGAACTCGATGTGTTTGAACTCGGTCTTGGCAGCGCTGAAGAGTTCTTCCACCCGCGTGATGTGTTCGTCCATGGTGCCGCCCACGTCCATCAGCAGCAGCACCTTCACGTTGTTGTGGCGCTCGGGCCGCATTTTGATGTCCAGGTAGCCCGCATTGGCGGCGGTGGACTTGATGGTGTTGTCCAGGTCCAGCTCGTCTTCATGCCCTTCACGCGCAAACTTGCGCAGGCGGCGCAAGGCCACCTTGATGTTGCGCGTGCCCAACTCTTGCGTGTCGTCGTAGTCTTTGTAGGCGCGCTGATCCCACACTTTGACGGCGCTCTTGTTGCGGCCTTTCTCCTGGCCAATGCGGATGCCTTGCGGGTTGTAGCCGTTGGCCCCAAAGGGTGAGGTGCCGCCCGTGCCAATCCACTTGCTACCGCCTTCGTGGCGCTCTTTCTGCTCTTCAAAGCGCTTTTTAAGCGTCTCCATCAGCTCGTCCCAACCCATCTTCTCGATCTTGGCGCGTTCTTCGGGGCTCAGGTTGAGCTCCAGGTTCTTGCGCAGCCACTCCAGCGGGATGTCCTGGGTGAAGTCGGTCAACATCTCCACGCCTTTGAAATAGGCGGCGAAGGCGCGGTCGAACTTGTCGTAGTGCTTTTCGTCCTTTACCAGCGTGGTGCGACTAAGGTAGTAGAAGTCGTCAATTTTGTAGCCGGTGGGCTCGGCGTCGCTCTCAGGCGCAGGCACTTTGGGGCCGACCACGCCTTCTTTGAGGGCTTCGAGCAGCGTCAAATACTCCTTGACCGAAACGAGGAGTTTGGCGGAGCGCAGGGTGTAGAAGAAGTCAATGAGCATGCGGGCTCCTTAACGGCGGGGTTGGTCCCGCACATACAGCAGATGCGCCCGCACCTCCGGCCATTCACCCCGCGTCAGGCTGTACATCACGGTGTCGCGAATGGTGCCGTCGCGGCGCAGGGCATTACCGCGAATCACACCGTCCTTTTTTGCGCCCAGTCGCTCAATGGCAGCTTGCGAGGCGAAGTTGAAGTTGTCGGTTCGCCAGCCCACCACGTTGCAGTCCAGGGCGTCAAAGGCATGGCTCAGCATCATCAGTTTGCAGGTGGTGTTGATGTGACTGCGCTGCACGCTTTTGGCGTACCAGGTGTAGCCAATCTCCACCCGCTTCACGGCGGGCAAGATGTCGTGGTAGCTGGTGCTGCCCAGCACGCAGCCACTGAATTCGTCCACTACGGCGAAGGCAAAACGGTGTCCCTCGGTGCGGGCTTGCAAAGCGGTTTCAATGTAGGTGCGGGTCTCTTCGGGCGCAGGCACGGAAGTCACGCGCAGTTGCCACAGTGCGCCATCCGCAGCGGCGGTGCGCAGGCCCTCTTCGTGGGTCAGATCCAGAGGGACGAGTTGCACGCCACGCTGAGAGAGGGTGACTACTGGTTCGACAAAAGCCATTCAGTTCCCCTTGCCATTGCTATCACGATCGCCTGTGTCTTCGCGGCTGCGCCGCCAACGCCGCGCCAGTTGCAGGCCCAGCCCACCACCGATGCCCACCATCACGATGCCAAAAATAGAGGCGTTGCCGTAGCCCTCTGAAAAAATATCAAAACCAAGCAGGCGACCCAGCCAGAAGCCGAGCAGCGCGCCCCCAACAAAGCCGATGGCGTCTGACAGGCCTTCAATGAGTAAGTTTTTTTGCATGGTGATTTGCGTGTGTGTGGCGTGTGTTTAGCGATTGCGCTGGTTCATGAACACCAGCTTCTCAAACAGGGTCACGTCTTGCTCGTTCTTGAGCAGCGCCCCCACCAGCGGTGGCACGGCCACCTTGTCGTCTTGGCTGTGCAGAGCGGCCAGGGAAATGTCCTCTGCCACCAGCAGCTTGAGCCAGTCCAACAGCTCGCTGGTGGAGGGTTTTTTCTTCAAGCCCGGCAGGTTGCGCACGTCGTAAAAAGTCTTCATGGCCGCCGTGAGCAGCTCTTTTTTAAGACCAGGGAAGTGCACGTCCACGATCTGCGTCATGGTGGTGGCGTCGGGGAACTTGATGTAGTGAAAGAAGCAGCGGCGCAGAAAAGCGTCGGGCAGTTCTTTCTCGTTGTTGGAAGTAATAAAGACCAGTGGGCGGTGCTTAGCCTTGATGAGTTCGCGGGTTTCGTAGCAGTAAAACTCCATCCGGTCGATCTCGCGCAGCAAGTCGTTTGGGAACTCGATGTCGGCTTTGTCGATCTCGTCAATCAGCAGCGCCACCGGCTGGTCGGCCGTGAAGGCCTGCCACAGCACGCCTTTGACGATGTAGTTATGGATGTCTTTGACGCGTTCACCACCGTCCACGTCGGCCAGTTGTGAGTCGCGCAGGCGGCTCACGGCGTCGTACTCATACAGGCCCTGCTGGGCCTTGGTGGTTGATTTGATGTGCCACTGCAACAGCGGCAGATTTAACGCCTGGGCCACTTCCTCGGCCAGCATGGTCTTGCCGGTGCCGGGCTCACCTTTGACGAGCAGAGGGCGTTTGAGTGTGATGGCGGCATTGACCGACAGCATCAGGTCTTGCGTGGCAACGTAGGTTTGGGTTCCGTGAAATTTCATGGTGCGGCGCTGTGGTGTGAATGTCTGCGGTAAAGGGGGCGGGGGCTAGATATAATGGCAAGCTAATTTGAACCAAATACCGGCTGATTGTCCTCGCAAAATGAACAAACTGTTGCTGACGCTACTCCCCCTGGTCCTCGCTGCTGCCACGACCTTTTCTGCCCACGCTCAAGAAGTCAAGGGTGACGCCCAAGCGGGACAGAAAAAAATCGCCATGTGCATTGGCTGCCATGGCATTCCTGGCTACCAAGCCAGCTTTCCCGAGGTGTACAAGGTGCCGATGATCTCCGGCCAGGGCGCCAAGTACATCGTTTCGGCCTTGGGGGCTTACAAAAAGGGCGAGCGCAAGCACCCCACCATGCGTGCTATCGCTGCTTCCTTGAGCGATCAGGACATGGCTGATTTGGCCGCCTACTATGAAAGCCACGGCAAAGTTGAAGGTGCAGCCCCTGCGACGGCCACCGAACCGTCTGCCAAAGTGGCCGAGTTGCTGAAAAAAGGCACGTGCGTGGCCTGCCACGGTGACAACTTTAGCAAGCCCATTGACCCGAGCTATCCCAAGATTGCAGGTCAGCACGCCGACTACTTGTTTGTCGCCCTCAAGGCCTACAAGACCGAAGGTCACGCCACCTGGGGCCGCAGCAACGCCATCATGGGCGGTATGGCCAAGCAGTTCTCCAATGCAGAACTTAAAGAGCTGGCCAAGTACATCAGTGCCCAACAAGGCGAGTTGAAAACCGTGCCGCAACCGCGCATTCACTCTGCATCGCACTGAGCCCTCGTTACACTCACAAAAAAGCCACTCAATGAGTGGCTTTTTTATTTCCGAGAAGCGTCTAGTACACACTCAATCCCGCGTCGCTTGCCGCTGCACGCAAGCAATATAGGCGTCGCCATCAGGCGGGCGACCGGCGCGCTGGCTCTCCCACAGCATCTTGCCCAAGCACTCCATCGTTTCATGGTGTGCGTCGTGCAGTGAGTCGCGTCGCGCGGTCAGCAACTCCACCGCTTGGCGGATGCCGCGTGGCTGGTCGATGCTGCACTGCTCGGTGATGGACAGGTGCATTGACAGGTGCAAAAACGGGTTGGTTTGATCCGTCGGGGCTTCCTGCAACTGGGCCAGCGCCTGCTCCAGGTTGGCGAAATCGGCGTGGTACTCGGGGTGCTCATCCATCCACTGGCTGGCAATGACCTCTATCGCCTCCATCGCTTGGCCCGCGCGGGCTTTCGCGAAAGCAGTACAAAAAAATCGGCGTACATCGGCTTGAGAGGGTTGAAATAACATGGCGGTTAGCATAAGCGAGATACGGTTTAGCCTGCTGAAGTCAGATGAAAATCCGCATACACTTTGCAGTCTTACCTCTTGGAATGAGCCCTTCCCATGATCGACAAAATCTCCCCCTCCGTGGCCGACGCCCTGGCCAGCATTCAGGACGGTGCCACCATCATGATTGGTGGCTTCGGCACCGCTGGTATTCCTAACGAGCTGATTGACGGCTTGATCGACCACGGGGCCAAAGACCTTACCATCGTCAACAACAACGCGGGCAATGGCGAGACCGGTTTGGCTGCCTTGCTCAAAACCGGGCGCGTGCGCAAGATCATTTGCAGCTTTCCGCGCCAGGCCGACAGCCACGTGTTTGACGGCCTGTACCGCAGTGGCAAGCT
>CANCAO010000209.1 GCA_947374105.1 Comamonadaceae bacterium
ATTGTTGAATTACTGGCTTTGAGTAATGACATGCTGAATGCCTACGGGCTGTCACAGGATCCAGGCGTTGATAGCTCTGCCCTGATCGCGGGGACCTTGATCAATGCGCCTGCCTTGGCTGAGCAACTGGGGAAAATGCGCGTTCAAGGAGCTGGATTTTTGGCTGCGGGTGGACGGCTGCCCCCTGAGGGTCGGGTGCTGCTAACGAGTCTTCGCAGTCGCCTTCATGAAATTGAGGGCGATATGCTGCGCAACTTGGGTATGGCGATGACAACCCATGCCGGATTGAAGACCAGGTTGGCTGCCAAGTCAGAGGCCATGAGAGCACAAATTGAAAAATCATTGGCACTTGTGGACGCTGAACTCATCAACGCACCAGGACTCAAACTTCCTGCCAATGTCTATTTTCAAGAGTTCACAAAAACGATTGATGCCGTGTACGAGTTCAATGAGGTTGCCTTGGATGGTTTGGTGAACTTGCTTCAGACGCGAGTTTCTGGCTTGCGTTATTTGCAGTGGGCTGTTTTGGGTGTGTTGTTGATTTTGTTGTGTGCAGCGGTCGTTCTTTCTCTGGCATTTATTCGCAGTATCACAACACCGGTTGAAGAGGCTTTGCATGTGGCACGTGCAGTAGCCCAGGGTGATTTGACGGTATTGACACGTGTGCGTGGGAGCAACGAAATGGGCGAGTTGATGCAAGCACTTCAGACCATGAAAGACAATTTGACCCAGGTGGTGGGCAGCGTGCGCGAAGATTCTGAATCAGTCGCTACCGCCAGTGCCCAGATCGCCCAGGGCAACCTGGATCTCTCCAACCGCACCGAAGAACAAGCCAGCGCATTGGAAGAAACCGCTGCCGCGATGGAAGAGCTATCGAGCACGGTGCGACAAAATGCCCAGAACGCCAAGCAAGCCAATCAATTGGCGTTGAGCGCGTCTGACGTGGCTGTGAAAGGTGGGGGGGTCGTGGGGCAGGTGGTGGAAACCATGAAAGGCATTAACGACAGCAGCAAGAAGATTGCCGACATCATTAGCGTTATCGACGGCATCGCCTTCCAGACCAACATCCTGGCGTTGAACGCAGCGGTCGAGGCAGCCAGAGCGGGTGAGCACGGGCGCGGTTTTGCTGTGGTGGCCAGTGAAGTGCGCATCTTGGCCGGTCGCAGTGCCGCAGCGGCCAAAGAAATCAAAGATCTCATCAATGCCAGCGTGGAGCGTGTGGCACAAGGCACGACCTTGGTGGACGAGGCCGGTAACACCATGATTGAAGTTGTTGATAGCATTAAGCGCGTAACGGACATCATGAGTGAAATTACCGTGGCCAGTGCTGAGCAAAGTACAGGTGTAGCCCAGGTAGGCGAGGCCATCACCCAGATGGATCAAGT
Source organism: Comamonadaceae bacterium (assembly GCA_947374105.1). Classification (GTDB taxonomy): domain Bacteria; phylum Pseudomonadota; class Gammaproteobacteria; order Burkholderiales; family Burkholderiaceae_C; genus CANCDA01. The sequence goes on from CANCAO010000209.1 coordinate 1,386, forward strand.
GACCCAGCAAAATGCAGCTCTGGTGGAAGAAAGCGCCGCCGCTGCCGCGAGTCTTAATGGCAAAGCACGGCATTTGGTGGGCGTGGTGGCGGTGTTCAAGTTGGGTGGTAATGCACCGCACCCTGCAACAGAGGCGCGAGCGCCAGCGCCTGTGGGCCATGCAGCAGAACCCAGTCGCGGTTACCCGGTAGAGCGTCGTAGCGCGGCCAGAGCCAAGAACGTGATGCGCCCTAATTTTCAAGCCAAGAGTGGCACTAACGCACAAAAGAAGGCTGGTACAGATGGGGATTGGGTGAGTTTTTGAGTGCGAACAAAGTCTATTGAAAACAAGTACGAGCAAATCAACTTGATGATGGTTTGAATTCAGCCTAGCGACGCTGTGCGGGGCAGCTGGCCAGGTGACGCAGACAGAGCAGTGCCCTGGTCGGCAAGAAGCCGATAATCACCCTCTCATGAAAAAAACATTCAAACTCAATCTCGAAGGCAAAAACCGTGACCGCGTGCTCGAGGCGGTGAAACACGAAATCCGAAAATACGTGGCGCGCGAGCGTCGGCGTGACTTGCCTAAAGGCGTGGACTTTTGGGACTTTGACTGCAAGTTCGGCTTGAGCGCTGAGAGCGCCGAGGTGGTGCACTTTGCCACGATCACCGAGCACATCAACACGGTGGCGCAAGCTGAGGGCGAGCAGTTTTACCTGGAAATTTTGGCCAAACACGGGGTGCGTCAGCCGCGCCTACCGTCTGAGACGGACATTTCCACGGACGCATAAGCAAGGTTCGTGAATCCTCCATTCAGGCTGAGCTTGTCTAAGCCCTTCGACAAGTTCAGGGCGAACGGGGTTGTGCTGCAGCCGCCCGCAACTTGTCTTTCTTGCTGGGCCGCTTACCCTTGATGCCACCTGTGCCGGGCGCTTGCGCGGCCACGCTGGGGGCTTCTACCTCAGTAGGCTCGAAACCGGCGATTTGCTCACGCGGCAGGCTCAGGTGCTGGCGCTTTTCGATCAGGCGAAAGTGCGCCTCGGTGCCCGCACTCACAAAGCTGATGGCCTGGCCAGTCTCGCCCGCGCGACCCGTGCGGCCAATGCGGTGCAGGTAGTCCACCGGGGAGCGGGGCAGGTCGTAGTTCAGCACCACGGGCAGTTGCGTGATGTCGATGCCGCGTGCGGCCAGGTCGGTGGTAACCACCACCTCCCAGCGCTCGGCTTTGAATTCGTCCAGTACTTGTGTGCGTGCGCCTTGGCTCAGGCCCCCATGAAACGGCGTGGCGAAGATGCCGGTTTTGTAAAGCTTGTCGGCCACACGTTCGGCGTCATATTGGGTGGCCACAAACACCAGCACGCGCTGCCAGCCTTCGGTTTTAACGAGGTGGCGCAGCAGGGGCGTGCGCTGGGTGGCGTCCACCTGGATGACGCGCTGCGCAATAGCCGGTGTGGTGTCGGGCGTGGCGGCAACTTCAATTCGCACCGGCTCGGTCAGTAACCGGTCGGCCAAGGCTTGCACGGCTTCGGGGAAGGTGGCGGAGAACAGCAGGGTTTGCCGCTTTGCAGGCAGCAGGGCCAGCACCTTGGCCAGCTCATCGGCAAAGCCCAAATCCAGCAAGCGGTCGGCCTCGTCCAGCACCAGGGTGTTGACCCAGCCGAGCTTGAGTGCGTTGTGCGCCACCAAGTCCAACAAACGCCCCGGCGTGGCCACCACCAGATCGGCCCCACCGCGCAGGCTCATCAGTTGCGGGTTGATCGACACACCACCAAACACCACCGCCACTTTGAGCGGCTGGGGCAGGTGCTGGGCCAGACTGCGCAGCACTTCGCCCACCTGCGCTGCCAGCTCGCGCGTGGGAACCAGGATGAGGCCGCGCACGCGGCGCGGCGTATGCGCAGGCTGTTCTTGCAGGCGTTGCAGCAGGGGCAGGGCGAAAGCTGCCGTCTTGCCAGAGCCGGTTTGCGCGCAGGCTTGCAGGTCTGCGCCGCGCAGCACGGCGGGAATGGCCTCTAGCTGAATCGGCGTGGGCGTGACGAAGCCGAGCTCCGTGGCCGCGCGCACCAGCGCGGGGGAGAGATTAAGTTCGGGGAAGAGCATGGTGTCCGTGATGGTCGATCCAAGTGGAGACTTTCCGTTCGGGCTGAGCCTGTCGAAGCCCTTCGACAAGCTCAGGGTGGACGGACATCATAGGGCCAAGCTCATTTATGGGTCTCAAGGCCGGGCCAAAGCCGTCAGCGTGCTTAAGCGGTCGGTCTTGCTCACGGCCCAGCAGGCTTTGATGAGTGTGTCGGTCTTGTCTTTGCCTAGAACGCGGTCGCACATGCCGTGGAACTTGCCTTCCAGCATGGCGTCGGTCATTGGGTTTTCCAGTGAGCCGATGGCGTGCTTGACGAAGATGTGAACGCTGCGGCCATCTTTCAAAATTGCCGTCACGTCAGCGCTGGCTTCGTCAATGCTGTCATCCACCGTGGCCACCACTTTGCGGCGCAGGGCCACGTTGTCGGGGTGGGTGACGAATTCGTCGTGGTACTCGTCTTCGGTGGCTTGGCCCACGGTGAGGCCAGCCACGCAGCCGTGATAGACGCTGAACTTGGCTTGCAGCCCGTCTTGCGGTTCTTTCTTGCCGGTGAGTTCAAGCACCAAGGAGTGCACTTTGAGTTCGATCCGCTCGATCTGATCGGGCGTGATGCCTTGCGCGCGCAACTGCGAGCAGGCGTCGATGCTGGGGTGAATAACGATGCCGCAGGCAAAGGGTTTGTAGGTGTTGAAGGAGATCTCAAAACGCTGGCCCAGCTCGTGAGTAATCTCGTTCCAATCGTTCTTGAGCGAGATGGTTTGCATCATGCCGCGCGGCGCTTCAATCGCCTTGGGGCTGGCGGTGAAGCCCTGGCTGGCCAAGAGGGCCGACATCATGCCCGCACGTGCCGCGCCACCGGGGTGAAAGGGCTTGGT
>CANCAO010000210.1 GCA_947374105.1 Comamonadaceae bacterium
TGCCCGAGTCACTGAGGATGTTTACGATTCGATAACGGGTTGCCGGATGCTGATCCCCGCAATGGCCAAGGTGGTTGGTCGGTATGATTCTAAGGTCGCCTTAGGTCAAGGTCGAATGCTGGTGGCATGGAATTCGTTGATTTTCCCGAATGGTGATGAGTTGAATCTTGCAGGCATGCAAGGTTACGACACCAGCGGTCAAGCGGGTCTTGAGAGCGATGTGGATAACCATTATTGGCGTATGTTCGGATTAACGTTTGGCCTATCTATGATCACGACGGGTGTTCAATTGTCTGTTCCTCAGCCTAATCCCACGACCAGCGGCGCAGCGGCACCTCAAACGACTGGACAGATCATTGCGGCTTCATTGGCGCAGCAGTATGGTGCACTCGGCGCTCAAATATTGGGCAAGTACATGGCAGTTCAACCCACGTTGCGAAACTTCGCGGGGGAGCGTTTTGTGGTGATGGTGCCTCGCACAATTATTTTCCCGAAAATTTGGCGTGACCGTTGTGGAGCAGGACGTTGACGAAAACGGGGGCCAAAAAATTAGGGATTTATATACTTAACTACCGTTCGTCGGAAAGTCGAAAATACCTTGCAAAAGATACTTGACTCCCTCGCTCCGAAAGAACACAATACACACATGGCAGCAAACAAGTTGCCACCCGACGCCACCCGGTAGGTGGCTCTCCGAGGAGATTCAAAATGAACCAAAAGCACTTTGCAGTTATCGCCACCCAACGCGCCGAGGAAGCCTTCAACTCCCGGCAAGGTGGCCCACTGCGCGGCCACTCGCCAGCGGCAGTCGCTGATAACAAAGGCAGCTCTAGCGTCATCGTCAAAGTCGTCAAAACCCGCGCTGCCGCCGAACAAGTTGCGCTGCAAGTGGCCTTCTACGCAGGCGCAGCAGTCGGCACCTTCGGCCACGCGCAAGAGCGTGATCCCGCAGTACGCATCGTTAAAGTGAGTCAGCTTGAGTATGCTGGCCGCAGCTACCGCATCGCCGCTTGAAAAGCCTATGACCGGTAAAAACTTTAACTGGCACAAGGCATGGCGGCGCGAAGGCGACCGCCTTGTACATATGAGCGGTGCGCAGTTCACGATTGAACGCGGCGATGGTTTCACAGACATCAACGCCGCACCGGAAACGCTGGAGGAATTCCAGCGGTACGAGCTGGCACGCGGTGTGCCAGTGCATGACCTTGCGAAACGATTAATGCGGCTGGCGCGTGAAGCTGGCGACTGGCTGGAGCGCAACAAATGAACGACAAAATCACCATCAGCACATTCGAGCTGTTCAAGATGTTCCCTGACCAGGGATCGGCAAGGAGCTATCTGGAAGGCCGCCTGTGGCCTCAAGGCGTGCGCTGCCCTGTCTGTGGCTTGGGTGACCGCATCACGACCCGCAAAGGCGGTTATTACAGGTGCAACCAGTGCAAGGAAGACTTCACCGTCCGTACTGGCACGATCTTTGAGCGCAGCCATGTGCCGCTGCACAAATGGCTCTACGCCATGTACCTGCTTGTTACCAGCCGCAAGGGCATCAGCAGCATGCAATTGAGCAAGGAAATCGGCATCACGCAGAAGTCCGCATGGTTCGTCTTGCAGCGCCTGCGTGAGGCTTGCGGCAATGACCCGACCGTTTTGGCTGGAATAGTCGAGATCGACGAAACCTACATCGGCGGCAAGGAAGCGAATAAACACGAAGGCAAGAAGCTCAAGGCCGGGCGCGGAACAGTCGGCAAGGTTGCCGTCATGGGCATGCGTGAACGTGGCGGCAGGGTGCTTGCCATGCCAATTCAAGCTGCCAGCACGGCGCATCTGCACGCCGCGATTCACACAAATATTCAAGCCGGTTCGACCTTGCACACCGACGAAGCGGCTGCTTACGGCGGCATCGGCGGTCTGTTCTTTAACCATGCCACCGTGAACCACGGCGCTGGTGAGTACAGCCGCGATGGCGTGACCACCAACAGCATTGAAAGCGTCTGGGCTGTGCTTAAACGCGGCCTGCATGGCGTCTACCACCACGCCAGTCCTAAACACATCGGGCGCTACGTCAACGAGTTCACATTCCGCCTCAACGATGGCAATGTGAAGCGCCAGACGCTGGCCCGGCTGGACAGCTTTATCGATGCCTGCGCCGGTCGGCGCATCACTTACAAGGAGTTGACAGCATGAAACAGCCCGAGCCGCCTCCCGCGCTTGATCTAATTGCAGACAAGGTGCTGCGCTACAAGCCGAAGCCGAAGTCGGCACCCGCGAAAAAGCGCGTTCGCAGGTCGAAAAAGATTCAACGGGAGTCATCTATATAAGTCCCTTCTGAAAAGACCTTTTCCGCATGTTCAAGCAATGCCGCCTGAAAATTGCGAAACCGTGAAGTTGTTGGGCTTGAAAAAAATGCCTTCCAACTGTTAAGTGAGTACCCAGCAGGGCCGAGTCCCACATTGAAGCGATCCAACGCTTCTGCCTGTGTCAGCCCTGACGCGGCGACCAGCTCTTTCAATCGCTCATTGTTATTCAAAGTGTTCATGCACGCATCATAGCTCAAAATCAACCCACTAAAAATAATTTTTCTTTTTCTTGTATTGTGTTCTTGTACACCTTACAATGGAGGCAAGTAAATTAAATAAAAGGTGGATCGACATGAATTCAGCTATCAGTAAAGAACAGCAAATGCCAAAATGGGCCTATTTCACTCTGTCGGGTGTGGCCGCTGTCATTGGTCTTGCATCGAGCGCTGTAACCGCCAAGTTCTTTGTTCTGGGTTTGGACCGTCTTGAGGCTGACCCCGGCGCAAGAGAGTTGCTCATGGCCACAGGCTTGCTCATGATCGTGACAGAACTCATGGCTTTCGGCCTGGCTGCTCTTCTGCCTTCGCATCAACTCAAAAACATCAAGCGCAAATTGATTGCTTGTGGTGTTTTACTGCTCGCTTTTGAGGCTGCAACCATCTACATCACGCAAGTGGCATTGGCCCAGACCGCCAATGCTATATCGACGGCGAGCCAAAGCCGCATCAGTAATTTAAAGACAAGCATTGAAGCCAGACGGGCGGCGGCAAAAAGCCTGCGCCATAACGGCGAGGCCCAAAGCGCAAGCTCGAATGCCTGGACGCGCAGCTTGGGGGTGACGGCATTGCGTGAATCTCTCAATGCCGAACAACAAATAGAGGGCCTGAGTGCAGAGTATTCAAAACTGGAGGCCGCAGAGCGTCCAACTATGACAACGGTGTTGGGTGAAAAAACCATGCTTGTTTACAGTGTGGTTCGGGCAATTTTGATCAGCGCCATGGGTCTTGTTATGTTCGCTGTGGCTGGAACTTTAGTTCGCCATGCTCAGCACAACACAGCCGCCGACAAGATGCCTTTGGGGCGCGTCCAGATGTGGGCCACCAAAGAGCGAACCTATATGGATCGAATCAAATCCCGAGTGGCGGGATTTCAAATGATTAAACCAATCCATAGAATGGACAAGGGCCAGCAGGAGGATGCCGGGACGCCGGTAGCCACCATCGGCCAGGTCAAGAAAGGGCGGTGCAGACAAACACAGAAAACACCGACACAAGGGATGGGTCAACTTTTGCTGCAAAAGTTAATTCAGTAGCGGCGGGTGATGGTTGCTCGCAAAGGCGGAAATCACATTAACAGAAACAAAGAGGTAATTTTTTCATGGAAACTCAAAAAAACATTGCATGACTCGCACGGTATTGAAGAGTCCATCAACAACCAGATCAGCACAGAGGTCAATGACTGTTTGATGAGATACGTTGGCGGCGGCTCCAGGTCTTACCCTCCCCCGAGGGGTATTTAACTTGATTTTGTTTGTGGAGTAGCGGGTTAGTTGGATTGGATACATCGGATGAAGCCGCGCTGTTCTTGTATAACAGCACGAATCTCATGGTATTGCTCAAGCACGTACAAAACGCGCTGATCTTGAACAACTGTTTCCCCTTCATCGCTTTCCCCATAAGCAGGTAACGATGGCACTAATGAGACTTCGCAATAACGAGATTTCTCCTCCTTCATGGTCACAGACTGGATTGAGTCGATGTCAATCAAAACCTTAGCCAAACTTCCGTCGGTGATATTTGGATCGGTGGAGTCATACGCGGCAGTTAATTCAATCATTTTTGACATGAGCTTCCTTTATGGCTGAGCGTTGTAAATTGCACGTCGCAACGGATCAAGCAGAGAATGTGCCGCGTCACGATGATTGTTTGTGATTGCGTAGCAAGTCTTTGTTGTGTCGCGATCAATCGGTAAAGCGTTCGCAATCGACTGGACAAAGGCCAGTGTCTCTCTAAGAGTCTCACT
>CANCAO010000211.1 GCA_947374105.1 Comamonadaceae bacterium
GTGGAGGCAGAGCGCAGACCTTTGCAGGTGGAAGACACCTATGAGGTGCATGGTGTTGCAAGTCCACGTGTTTTTGTCAGCGCACGCCAAGGCGAAGGTTTGCCGCAGCTGCGTCAGCGATTGGCGTGTATCGTCAATGAGATCCAAAAACCGGTTCGAAATGAAGTGAATTTGGCTGACAATGACGCGACACTGGACTGATTGGGCACAATCACCCGTTGAGATCTATCAGAGACGAAAACGAGACGACATAATGAAACCAAAAGCTAATGCCTTTCGTTTAACTGCGTGGACTGACCGCCTTCGCGGCATGTTCAATCTGAACGACCCGCGTTGGGGCCGCTCAGAAGATGCAGCTCCGGGTGCCGACAAGCCCGAGGCCACCAAACCCGAAGGTGAAACACCCACGCCCCAACAATCACCACCGCCTCAGAACGATGCGGGACGTGGCAAGGCTCAAGGCCCCAACCAAGGCCCACCTGACTTGGATGAGCTGTGGCGTGATTTCAACCGCAAGCTCGGTGGGCTTTTTGGCGGTGCCAATGGTGGATTGGGCGGCAACGGACGCGGGCGCATGCCCGGTGGCGCTGGTGGCAATGGTGCTGGTAACGGCGGCGGTTTCCAACCCGATATGAAGACCGCTGGCATCGGTGCAGGGCTGATTGCTGCAGTTGTCTTACTGATCTGGTTAGGCACGGGCTTCTTTATCGTCCAAGAGGGGCAGCAAGCCGTGATCACCCAGTTTGGGAAATACAAATCCAGCGTAGGCGCGGGCTTTAACTGGCGCTTGCCGTATCCAATTCAGCGCCATGAGCTGATCTTCGTCACGCAGATTCGCTCCGTGGATGTGGGACGTGACAACGTCATCAAAGCAACAGGCTTGCGCGAATCCGCCATGTTGACCGAGGACGAAAATATCGTCGAGATTAAATTCGCTGTGCAATACCGCCTGAACGATGCACGGGCTTTCTTATTTGAGAGTAAGAACCCCAGTGAGGCAGTGGTGCAGGCGGCTGAGACCGCAGTGCGGGAGGTGATTGGCAAAATGCGGATGGACACCGCTCTGTCAGAAGAGCGTGATCAGATTGCGCCCCGCGTACGCGCCTTGGTGCAAAAAATCCTCGACCAGTACAAAGTTGGCATCGAGGTTGTAGGCATCAACCTTCAACAAGGCGGGGTACGTCCTCCTGAGCAGGTGCAAGCGGCTTTTGATGATGTGCTCAAAGCGGGTCAAGAGCGTGAGCGCGCCAAGAACGAAGCTCAAGCCTACGCCAATGACGTGATTCCACGTGCCATTGGTTCGGCTTCGCGTTTGAACGAAGAGGCCCAAGCCTATAAGGCCCGCATCGTGGCGCAGGCGCAGGGTGATGGTCAGCGTTTTCGCTCGGTGTTGACCGAGTACCAAAAGGCCCCGCAAGTCACGCGCGACCGCCTTTATCTGGAAACTATGCAGCAGATTTATGGCAACGTGACCAAGGTGTTGGTGGAGTCAAAGCAGGGATCCAACCTGCTTTACTTACCGCTGGACAAGATCATGCAGATGAGCACGTCAGGCGAGGGCATCGGTCAAGCTCCAGCAGCGGCAATACCCGTCGTACCCTTTGCACCGACGGCCCCCACCACCTCTACCAACGATCCGCGCGCCCGGGAAAACTCCCGCTCACGTGACCGCGATGTACGCTAGGAGTCCGATATGAACCGGCTTGGATTTATTTTTTCTTCGTTGCTGCTCTTGTTGGCTTTGGCTAGCTCTACCCTCTTTGTGGTTGATCAGCGTCAGTTTGGTGTGGTGTATGCCCTGGGTCAGATCAAGGAAGTCATTACTGAGCCGGGTCTCAACATCAAGTTACCCCCGCCTTTCCAGAACGTGACCTACATCGACAAGCGTTTGCTGACCCTGGACAGCACCGACACCGAGCCTATGCTCACGTTGGAAAAGCAACGAGTTGTGATCGACTGGTATGTGCGCTGGCGTATCAGTGACCCGACCGAGTACATCCGCAATGTTGGCTTGAACGAAGCGGCGGGAGCCAGTCAACTCAACCGTGTGGTGCGCAACGCTTTTCAAGAAGAAGTCAACAAGCACACCGTCAAGGAGTTGCTTTCACTCAAGCGTGAAGCTCTGACTGCAGACGTAAAAAAAGAAGTGCTTCAAAAAGTACGCGGTGACAAGCCCTGGGGTGTTGACGTAGTGGACGTGCGCATTACACGAGCTGACTATGTGGACGCCATTACTGAATCCGTCTATCGACGCATGGAGGCAGAGCGTAAGCGTGTGGCCAATGAGTTGCGCTCTACCGGCGCGGCCGAAGGCGAAAAAATCCGCGCCGACGCAGATCGCCAGCGTGAGGTGACCATTGCCAATGCTTATCGCGATGCCCAAAAGATCAAGGGTGAAGGCGATGCCGAGGCTGCGCGCATTTACGCCGAGGCCTTTGGTCGTGACCCCCAGTTCGCCCAGTTCTACCGCAGCCTGGAGGCTTATAAGGCCAGCTTCAACAAGAAAAGTGACGTGATGGTGATTGATCCCTCCAGCTCCGAGTTCTTCAAGGCGTTTCGGGGGCAGTCTGCGCCTGCAAGCATACCGGCGAAAAAGTAAGGCGTAAGCGGTAGTGAATAGCGACAGCTTCTGGTTGGCCATGGCCCTCGTTCTCGTGTTCGAGGGTCTTTTCCCGTTTCTCTCGCCCGCGGGCTGGCGTCGCATGTTCTCTCGAATTTTGCAAATGACAGACGGCCAGCTTCGATTTTTCGGCCTGTGCAGCATCCTCGCGGGTGTTGTATGTCTCTGGTGGCTTCAGTCTTGAGATTTACCGGTCAACAAGCCCGGTAAAATCTCAGTTTTAACAGCGTCTAATAATTACATGTCTGCTTGGGTCCTGCCGGATCACATTGCCGATGTCTTGCCTTCCGAGGCTCGTCACATCGAAGAACTACGTCGCAACCTGCTCGACATGGCCCGCTGCTATGGCTATGAGCTGGTCATGCCCCCCTTATTGGAGCATTTGGAGTCCTTGCTCACGGGCACTGGGAAAACGCTTGATCTGCAAACTTTCAAGCTGGTTGATCAACTCTCTGGCCGCATGATGGGCTTGCGGGCCGACACAACCCCTCAGGTTGCTCGCATCGATGCCCATTTGCTCAACCGTCAAGGCGTGGCGCGGCTTTGCTACTGCGGCCCGGTGCTGCACACGCGCCCTGCAGGCCCCCACGCCACCCGTGAGCCTTTGCAGTTTGGCGCGGAGATGTATGGTCATGCTGGCCCTGAGGCCGACCTGGAAGTGCTGCAACTCGCGCTGGATTGCCTCAAGTCAACCCATGTTCCCACCTTCAACGTGGACTTGGCCGACGCCCGCATCGTGAGCGCCTTGCTGGTCGACGTGCCCCTAGTCCCCAATGCCCTGATGTCCGTGCATGAAGCACTGGCCGCCAAGGACGCAAGTGAGCTGGCACGGCTGACCCGTGGTTTCCCGTCTGCCACGCGAGAGGCTTTGCTGGCGCTGGTACAGCTTTACGGCGATCAAAATGTGCTGGTTGAAGCTGTAAAGGTGCTGCCGCCCTTGCCCGCTGTGCATGAGGCGCTATCAAATTTGAAGTGGCTTGCCGGACACCTGAGCCATTTGGTCAGTACCCCCATCACCTTCGATCTGGCCGACCTGCGTGGCTACGCCTACTACACCGGTGTGCGCTTTGCCATCTATGCGCCAGGGGCCAGTGATGCTCTGGTACGGGGTGGTCGCTATGACGAGGTCGGTGCGGTGTTTGGCCGCAAGCGTCCGGCTGTGGGCTTCAGCTTGGATGTCAAGGCGCTGGTCAATGGGGTTGAATCTCGTCCCTTGCGTGCGGCCATTCGCGCACCCTGGGGCGAATCACCCGCCTTGCGCGCCGCGATTGCCGAGTTGCGCGGGCGTGGCGAAACCGTGGTTTGCGTACTGCCGGGCCACGAGAGCGAAATCGACGAATTTCATTGCGACCGCGAGCTGTTATCAGTCGCTGGTCAATGGGTCATACAAGCTATCTGAGAAAACCGAGATGAACACTATCAAAGGACGTAACGTTGTTGTCGTGGGCACCCAATGGGGCGACGAGGGCAAAGGCAAACTGGTCGATTGGCTCACCGAGAGCGCCCAAGGCGTGGTGCGCTTCCAGGGCGGGCATAACGCGGGCCACACGCTGGTGATTAACGGCGTTAAAACCGCGCTGCACCTCATCCCCAGCGGCATCATGCGCCCCGGCGTCAAGTGCTACATCGGTAACGGTGTGGTGCTGTCCGCTGCCAAACTGTTTGAAGAAATTGAAGGGCTGGAGAAGGT
>CANCAO010000212.1 GCA_947374105.1 Comamonadaceae bacterium
GCCACGGCGGTGAGGTTTTCATCCACTGTCAAGGACTTGAAGATGTTGCGCTCTTGCGGCACCCAGCCGCAGGGGCAACTGGTGCAGTGCCACGCCGTCTAGCGTGATGCTGCCGCTGTGCTGGCGCGTAGCCCCGGCCAACGTGTTCATAAAGGTGGTTTTGCCGGTGCCGTTGCGGCCCAACAAAGCCAGGGTTTGACCCTGCGCAAGTGAGAGCGACACGCCATGCAAAACCACGGCTTCGCCATAGCCTGCGCTGAGGTCTTCAACTTTTAATAAATCAAGCATGAGCCAGTTCCTCCCCATGCCCCAGATACACCTCTTTGACGCGTGGGTCATTGGCAATGGCGTCCGGGTCACCCTCGGTCAACACCGTGCCATTGACCAGCACGGTCATGCGCTTGGCAAAGCTGAAGACCAGATCCATGTCATGCTCAATCAACAGCACCGACACATCGGCGGGCAGCGCCGCCACGGTTTGCAGCAGCTCTTCGCGCTCACCCGCAGGCACGCCGGCCACGGGCTCGTCCAGCAGCAGCACGCGCGGCTCGCAGGCCAGGGCAATGGCGATTTCCAACAGGCGACGCTTGCCGTAGGCCAGCTCACGAGTCACCTGGTTCATCACCTCGGTCAGATGAAATTGTTCTAGCAATTGTCCGCAGCGCTCAGACACATCTTTGCGTTGCCCCAGCGGCTGCCACCAGCGCGCACCCAGCCCCCGGTGCTGCGAGACGGTGAGCGCCAAGGTCTCCAGCGGCGTCAGCGAATCAAACAACTGGGTAATTTGAAACGTGCGCACCATGCCGCGCTTGACGCGTTGGTGCGGTGCGAGTTGCGTGATGTCTTGGCCTTCCAGCATGATCTTGCCCGCACTGGGCTCCAGCACGCCAGTCAGCAGGTTGATGAGTGTGGTCTTGCCTGCGCCGTTGGGGCCAATCAAGGCGTGGCGCGCGCCCTTGTGCAGGTTCAACGTCACGTCGTTGGTGGCGGTGATGCCACCAAACAATTTGACCAAGCCCTGTGCGCTCAAAACGATGTCAGGTGCGCTCATGGCTTGCTCCCTGCGTTAGAAGAGAACCACGTCCAGGGTCGCATCAATTTTTGACGGCCCACCATCACCAGCACCACCAAAAACAAACCGATCCAAAACGTCCAGTACTGCGGCGTGATGGCGGAAATCACATCCTGCATCAGCTTGAACACCACCGCACCGGCCACGCCACCGTAGAGCCAGCCCGTGCCGCCAATTACCAGCAACAGCATGACATCGGCCGAGCGATGAAACTCAAACACGTCGATGGAGGCAAACCCGCTGGTTTGCGCCATCAGCGCACCCGCCGCACCGGCAACGCCTGCGGCCACGGTGTACACCACGGCCAAGCGCGACGTGACAGGAATGCCAATGGCCATGGCGCGCAAGCGGTTGTCACGAATCGCCGTCAAGGTGGCCCCAAACGGCGAATGCACCAGACGGCGTGCCAGCACAAACAACAGCAACAGAATCGCCAGTGAATACCAGGCCGCCGTCTGCCCCTGCAAGTCAAACTCAAAGCGGCCCAGCAAGGGCCCCATCACCACGCCTTGCAAGCCGTCGGCACCACCGGTGAGCCAATCCAGCTTGTTGGCCAGCTCCATCAAGATCACCGCCACGCCCAAGGTCACCATCAGCCGGGTCAAGTCACTGCCGCGCATGATGGTGAAGGAACAGACCGCGCCCAGCAGCGTCGCCACCGCCATGCCAAACAGCAAGCCCACCAGCGGGTCGGGCATGACGAGCTTGGCAAACAAGGCCGCCGCATAAGCCCCCATACCAAAGAAGGCCGCGTGCCCCAGCGAGACAATGCCGGTATAGCCCAGCACCAAATCCAGCGACACCGCAAACAGCGCCACGATGGCGATCTCATTGATGATGAGCGAGTGTTTAGCCAAGAGCCAGGGTGAGGCCAGCGCCAGCAGCCACAGCACGGGCTCCCACAACTTCCAGCTGCGGCTGTGCAATAAAGATTCGCGCGGCGTCATCATGATTTACCCCCTTGGCGCACAAACAGACCCTGCGGACGCCAGATCAAAATCACAATCATCAGGCCGTAAACAATGAAAGCTCCGAGCTTGGGGATGTAGTACTTGCCTGCCACATCCGCAATGCCCAGCAGCAGCGCAGCCAAGAGCGGCCCAGTAATGGACGATGTGCCGCCCACCGCAACGACTATCAGAAAATAAATCATGAATTTGAGTGGGAAAGTCGGGTCCAGCCCTAGCACCTCCGCCCCTAGCGCCCCGCCCAAACCGGCCAGACCAGAGCCCACCGCAAAGGTCGAAAGAAACACCACATTCACATTGATACCTAGGCCCGCCGCCACGCGCTGATCGTCCACCGAGGCCCGCAAGCGGCTACCAAAGCGCGTGCGCGCCAACACGTATTGCAAGCCCACCGTGAGCGCTGCACACACCACCACGATGAACAGGCGGTAGTGACCCATGCCCAGCATCCACGCACCCTCGCCCAGCTCGGTGCGGCCCTTGAGCCACTGCGGCAGATGCACCATCTGCTGGCTCGACCCCATGAAGTAGTCCATGCTGGCCACCGCCATAAAGGTCAGACCGATAGAGAACAGCACCTGGTCCAGGTGCGGTTTGGCGTACATGGGCCGGTACAGCGTGCGCTCCAGCACCGCGCCCAGCAGTGCCACGCCCACAAAGGCAATCGGCAGGCACAGTAAAAACGGCACGTCCAAACGCTGCATCAGCAGCACCGTGATGTAGCCCCCCAGCATGGCAAAAGCCCCGTGCGCGAGGTTGATGAAATTCATCAAGCCCATGGTCACGGCCAGCCCCACCGCCAAGATGAATAACAACATGCCGTAAGCGATGCCGTCAAAGAGGATGGTTAGCATGGTTGGAAATCGGCATCAGCGCCTCAGGTGGATTGGGGGTGGGTGGATTCTACCGAGGGGACAGACATGGCAACCAACACCTAAGTTCTCATTCCCGCTTAGGCGGGCATGATCGAATTTGTGCGCATAGAAATGTTCTACCATTGCGGTTTTGCATCCCTATTCGTCCTCACTGGAGACACAACAACATGACCCTTCGCACCACGCCCCCCTTTCGCGCTGACCACGTTGGCAGCTTTTTGCGCCCCAAGTTTCTGCTGGACGCCCGCGAGCAAAAGGCCAAGGGCCAGATCACCGCTGAGCAATTGCGTGCGGTGGAAGACAAGGCCATCACCGAGATCGTGAAGTTCCAGGAAGACGTGGGCCTGCAAAGCATCACCGATGGCGAATTCCGCCGTACTTACTTTCACATCGACTTTCTGGAGGAGCTGGGCGGTGTGGTGACTGACATCCCCGTCTCGGTGCTGCGACCCGATGGTGTCAAAGAACTGGCCCCACCCGTGATGCGTGTGGTGGACAAAGTGCGCCATGTCAAAGACATCCAACGCGCTGATTTTGAGTACCTGCAAAGCCAGATCACCCCCGGTAAAGGCCGCGTGGCCAAGGTCACCATCCCCTCGCCCACCATGCTGCACTTTCGCGGCGGGCGAGCGGGCATCAGCAAGCAACACTATCCTGATCTGGATCCCGCCTTCTACCAAGACGTGGCCGATGCTTATGGGGCCGAGTTGCGCAGCCTGGCTGCCGCAGGTTGCAACTACGTGCAGATGGACGACACCAACCTGGCCTACCTGTGCGACGACAAAATGCGCGAAGCCGCCCGCCAGCGTGGGGATGACCCGAGCGAGTTGCCCCACCGTTACGCCAACTTCATCAACCTCGTGGTGGCACAAAAACCTGCGGGCATGACGCGGGCCATGCACCTGTGCCGGGGCAACTTCAAGAGCACGCACGCCGCATCGGGCAACTACGAGCCAGTGGCCGAGGCCTTGCTGGCCGAGATGAACCTGGACGCCTACTTTCTGGAGTACGACGACGACCGCAGCGGCGACTTCCGCCCCCTGCGCTTTGTTCCCAAGGGCAAGATCGTGGTGCTGGGCTTGGTCACCACCAAGTTCGGCGCGATGGAGAGCAAAGACGACATCAAACGCCGTATCGACGAGGCTGCCAAATACGTGCCGCTTGATCAGCTCTGCCTGTCACCCCAGTGCGGCGTCTCCAGCACCGTACACGGCAATGACATCGCGGTGGAAGCCCAACGCAACAAGCTGCGTTTGGTGATTGAAACCGCACAAGAGGTGTGGGGCAACAACTAAGCGACATCACAGCATCATCCACACCGAGGACCCCGCATGAGCCAACTTTTTCAAGCCGCTGAGCT
>CANCAO010000213.1 GCA_947374105.1 Comamonadaceae bacterium
GGCATTTTAGTTCCGACGTCGCTTGAGGATACAAGTGAGTCTGCACTGAAACTGCGTTGTCTTATGCGAACTCACGCCACAAAGCCCTCAATCAACGCCGCCACCTGCGCGGGCTGGTCATGGTGCAGCATGTGGCCCGCATCGGTCACCAAGGCCTGGCTCACGTTGGGGACTTGCTTCAGGCGCTCGTGAAATTCGGCTAATGAATAGCGGTCTTGCCACCACAGGGCCATCTGGTTGTCGCTGGCCTCCACCGAGAGCGTTGGCGCGCTGATGCGCTGGTAAATGGACAGCACCTCATCCACCTGATACAAGTTGGCGTTGACGATCTTGTGTGCCGCATCGCCCAAAATTTCCCACTGCCCTTGCACGTTGGGCTGAGCCCAGTGTGGGGCCAGCCATTCGGCTTTGTCTTGGCTCAAACGCGGGTTGTTTTTCATCAGGCGACGGGCTACGCCATGGGCATCGTCATAGCCCTTAAGGGTGATCTCTCCGCGGTGCAGGCTTTTGAGCTCGTCCATCCACTTGGCGTAGCGTCCTGCGGCTTGCTCAGCTTTCGTGGCGGGCATACCAAAGCCCTCCAGGTTGATGAGGCGGTGAACGCGTTCGGGCCGCACACCTGCGTACAGCATGGCCACATTGCCGCCCATGCTGTGGCCCACCAAGTCCACGGCCTGGCCCGGTGCGAAGTGGTCCAGCAGAAGGTCCAGGTCGGCCAGGTAATCCGGGAACCAGAAGCAGTCTTGTGCCCCGGTCTTGGTCAGTCCAAAGCCGCGCCAGTCCGGGGCAATGATCTGCCGCCCTTGCATAAAGGCGTCGCTCAGGGCATCCACCACAAACTGGTAAGACGCGCCCACGTCCATCCAGCCGTGCAGCAGCACCAGGGGCGGGTGCGTGGAGGCGCGTGTGGAGGAGGGTGTGCCCCAGCAGCGGACGTGGTACTGGAGATTGCGAATGGGGATGAATGCGCTGGTGGCGTTTCTTTGGATGGGGTACATCAGGGCATCATAGGGATTTTTGATGGGACGGATGGCGTGCAAAATGCGGTCATGCTGCATCGCCTCAATCCCTTCAAACGTTACTTTCCGTGGCTGGGTAGCTGGTTGCTGGTCTCGTGTGTGGGTGTGGTTTGGATCATTCAGTATGAACTGACCACGATTCGGGAGGCCTTTGAAACGGACGCCCGCATTGCGCATCGCCTGTTAAGCCAGCGGGCCGTTCAGCATGATGCGGTGTTGTCCACACTGACTCTTTTGCGCTCAGCGGACACCGAGGCGGAGCCTGAACAGCGGCTGTCGTCGGTGTATCCCCAGATCATCTCCATTCAGCGCCGCAGCCGAGATGCGCACTGGCCCACCGGCCCGCTCCAGGCGGCTGAGGTCGTGTCCCGGCGATTGAAGCGTGCTGCTTTGGCCGAGGCCGATTTCTCCAAAGGCCGCTACTGGGTGGTGATGGGGGCCGAGCCGACGAGCTATGCCGTCTTGATCGACATTCACAGCATGGTGCCTTGGCAGGAATGGCCAACCCAGCCTGCGACCCGTCCGGTGCGGGTGGCGCTTGACTATGGGGGGCAGACGTTTGAGTTGCAGCCGGGTGGTGTCCAATTTCAGCGGGCCAGTGCGGGTGTGTGGCAATTCGATTTTCACAAGTTGCTGGCCACTGACAGCCAGCCTTTTGACGTGGTGGCCCAGCGGCGCGTGGGCTGGAACGAACTTCCGTGGGGCACGATGCTCCTCTGGACGCTGCTGGTGGCGGCCCTGTTGCAGGTCGTGCGGGTTGGGTTGCGTCAAGCGACAGACCGCCGCCGGGCTGAAGAGTTGTTGCGGTTTGGGCAGGTGGCCCGGCTCAACACGCTGGGCGAACTGGCTGCGGGTATGGCCCATGAACTGAATCAACCCCTGACGGCGATATTGGCCAATGCCCAGGCCGCGAATCGTTTGTTGAACGAAGATCCGGTGGACCTTCATCTGGCGCAGTTGGCCATTCAGGGTGCCGTGGGTCAAGCCCAGCGCGCCTCAGACGTGGTGAACCGCTTGCGCCATGTGGTGGAGCAACCCGACGAGCAGGCCAAAATTCAGGATGTGGATTTGCAAGGGATGACGCGCCAGGCGCTGCATCTGCTGGAGCCTGAAATGCAGCGACTGTCCATCGCACCCGCCATCCAGTTGGCTGGTTTGCCCTTTCAGGTGCGTGCCGAACCGGTGGCACTGGAACAAATCATCCACAACCTGCTGATGAATGCGCTGCAAGCGCTGGACCAGGCTCCAGCCGGGGAGCGCAGCCTCGTGCTGGCCTTGAGCAGCTCGGGGAAACACGGCCAGTTGTGTGTGCGTGACACGGGTCCGGGGATCGCGGTTGAGGTGATTCCGCGGATTTTTGAGCCTTTTTTCACCACCCGGCGTGGCGGCTTGGGCTTGGGGCTGAGTTTGAGTGAATCTCTGGTGGCGGGGATGGGGGGGACTTTGGTGGCGACCAACCGCGCCCCCCGGGGTGCCGAGTTCTGTCTGAATCTACCCTTGGCATGATGGCCATGAACTCACAAGATTCGCCCCAATCCCCGCTGATTCATCTGATTGACGATGATGAAGCGGTTCGTGATGCGTTGTCCCTGCTGATCGGTACCGTGGGGTTGCGCGTCCAAAGTTGGCATGATCCGCATGCGTTTTTGAAGGGCTTTGATCGACATGCGATTGGCGCCATCGTGCTGGACGTTCGCATGCCCGGCATCAGCGGGTTGACCGTGCTGGACACCCTGATGGCCGAAGGTGTCGATCAACCCGTGATCATGCTGACCGGGCACGGCACGGTCAGCATGTGCCGACGCGCTTTCAAGTCGGGTGCAGCGGAGTTTCTGGAAAAACCGGTGAATGACGAATTGTTGTTGGAGGCCCTGCAAAATGCGGTTCGCCAGCACATCAAGTCACGCGCCCGTACTCAGACGGACGCCATCACCCGAACCCGATATGCGCAGCTGACCGAGCGCGAACGCGAAGTTTTGGGCTTGATCGTGGGAGGCTTGACCAACAAAGAAATGGGCCGTGCGCTGGGGCTGTCGCCCCGTACCGTTGAAACGCATCGGGCAAATCTGTTTGACAAGCTGGAAGTGATGTCTCTGGCGCAACTCATCCGGGCTTACGCTGCGTTGGTGGACGGCGACCTCACTGCGTAGTTTTACGGAGTTCGAACCGTAGCCGTACGAATAGGCAATAGTTTCGGAGAAATTTACAGTTGATTTGCGGTTGATTGAACCGTGATTCAAGCTAAATTTCCGGAGAAAACATGCTAAAAATTAACCACATGTCTGCGTTTGTCCTTTGCGTGGCCGCAGGTGTCGCCAGTGCGCAAGCCGTTCGTATCGAAAAAAACATGTCCCTTGATCTTGCCAATCAAATCGCCGCTGCTGCTGTGGCTACGTGCACCGCCAATGGCTATGCTGTCGCCGCCACGGTTGTTGACCGGGCCGGTACAGTTCGCGCCGTTCAGCGTGCGGACAACGCGGGCACCCACACACTGGCTGCGAGTCAGCAGAAGGCATTTACATCAGCCTCCGCCAAAAACACGACGCTGGCCATGATGGAAGGAGCGCAAAAGAACCCCGCCGCGGCCAATGTGGCGCATATCCCTGGTTTCTTGTTGCTCGGTGGCGGTGTGCCGGTCAAAGTTGGCAATGAGGTGATTGGTGCCGTCGGTGTCGGTGGTGCTCCTGGGGGGCATCTGGACGAGCAGTGCGCTGTGGCTGCCCTTGATAAGGTCAAAGAGCTGCTGAAGTAAGGCCAGTCCGGGTGGCTAAGGCATTCACATCAAGGAGCGAACCATGAAGTCTTTCTATTTGCATGCATTGATGACCAGTGCGCTTGTTTCGCTTGGGTGGATGGCCTGTGCACCGGTACTGGCCCAAGTGGCACCCAGCACAGCCGAGGTGGCGCGCTACACCGGTCTGCATGCAGCCGCGCATAGCGGCGATATGGCCTTGATCGACAAACTTCTGAGCACCCGCAGCCATCCGGTGGACATGAATGCCCGCGATGGCCATGGGCGAACGCCCGTGCACGTTGCGGCATTTGCCCGCCAGCGTGGCGCCTTGCGCGCGCTGGCCAAGGCCGGTGCGAATCTGGAGTTTCTGGAGAACGACCGTTATGACGCCGTCACTATCGCCGCCGTGGCCGACGACGAGGAGACTTTGCGCGTGTTGCTCTCGCTCGGGGCCAGCGCCCGCTTGATCACCAGCGTCTATGACGGAACCGCCCTGATTGCAGCGGCGCATCTGGG
>CANCAO010000214.1 GCA_947374105.1 Comamonadaceae bacterium
GCGCAGTGCCGGTGTCAAAGACAGCAGCGGTTTATTGCCCGGTCATGGTGGTGTGTTGGACCGCGTGGACGCCCTGTTGCCGACGCTGCCCTTGGCCATGCTGCTCCACTCCCTGGTCTTGCCATGAAGCAACGCGTCGCCATTCTTGGTTCGACCGGCTCGATAGGCACCAGCACGCTGGATGTCATAGCGCGCCACCCCGAACGCTTTGAAGTGGTGGCACTCACGGCCGCTACGCAAGTGGATTTGCTCTTGCAGCAGTGCGTGCAATTCAAACCCCGCTATGCCGTGATGGCCAGTGAGGCGCATGCTCAATTATTGGCCGATAAATTAAAAGCCTTGGGGTCATCAACTACGGTTTTGAAGGGCGCTGAAGCCATCTCTGCCATGGCCTCGCATGAGCAGGTGGACATCGTGATGGCCGCCATCGTGGGTGCGGTGGGCCTAGCCCCTTGCATGGCCGCAGCCCGTGCTGGCAAGCGCCTGCTGCTGGCCAACAAGGAAGCGTTAGTGGTGGGGGGCGATCTTTTCATGCGGGCGGTCAAGGCGGGTGGGGCGACACTGCTGCCGATTGACAGCGAGCATTCGGCGATTTTTCAGTCTCTGCCGGAAGATGCCAAGACATGGTCAGCGCGCGTTGACAAAATCATTCTCACCGCGTCTGGTGGTCCGTTTCGCACCCGTGAGCCGCAAACCTTGGGCGATGTGACGCCTGAGCAAGCCTGCGCCCACCCCAACTGGGTGATGGGGCGAAAAATTTCGGTGGACTCTGCCACCATGATGAACAAGGCGCTGGAGGTGATCGAGGCGCACTTCCTGTTTGGTTTGCCCTCGCAGCGCCTGGAAGTCGTGATTCACCCGCAGAGCGTTATTCACTCTATGGTGCAGTACCAAGACCATTCCGTGGTGGCGCAACTGGGTACGCCTGACATGCGGGTGCCGATTGCCTACGGGCTTTCATGGCCCGAGCGCATGGCGTCGGGTGCCAAGGCCCTGGACTTTTCAAGCCTCTCGGACATGAGTTTCGAGGCAATCACGACACGCGGTCATTCTGAGCGCTTCCCTGGTTTGAAGTTGGCCTGGGAGGCGCTTGAGGCTCCAGCTGGTACGACAGCGGTACTCAATGCTGCGAACGAAATCGCCGTGGCCGCTTTTCTCGACAAGCGAATTCGTTTCGACCAGATTTATGCTGTTAATGTTGAGACGCTGATGGCCCTCATCCCGTCCCCAGCAAGTTCTTTGGAACACCTGCTGGCATTGGATGCCGAGTCGCGTGCAATAGCGCAAGGCTTAGCCCAAGGACTTTCTCGCTGAAAGCGTGAGGGCATCACATGCTGACTATTGTTGCGTTCATTGTTGCCCTGGGTCTGCTCATTGCCATCCACGAGTATGGCCACTACCGCATGGCCGTTGCTTGTGGGGTGAAGGTGCTGCGCTTTTCCATTGGCTTTGGTCGCACACTGCTGCGCTGGCAGCCGCGTGGTTCTGATACGGAATTCACCCTTTGCGTCTTTCCGCTGGGGGGGTATGTCCGCATGCTCGATGAGCGAGAAGCCCCGGTGAATATGTCTGAACGGCATCAAGCCTTCAACACGCAACCCTTGCGAGCACGGGCCTTGATCGTAGCGGCGGGGCCTGTGGCGAACTTGTTGTTGGCGGTTGTGCTCTATGCCTGCGTCAATTGGGTGGGCGTTCAGCAAGCAGCGGCTGTGTTGGGTAGCCCTGTAGCAGGGTCGGTGGCCGAGCGAGCAGGCCTGACGGGCGGCGAGCGAGTGGTACGTGCTGGATTCGTGGGTGCAGCGTTGCAGAGGGTGTCATCCTTTGAAGATGTCCGCTGGTTCTTGACCCGTGGGGCGCTTGAAGGCAAGGACGTCCAACTTTCCGTGCAAGCTGGACAGAAAAATCAGATCCGTGATGTCACGTTGGCCCTGGCAACCATGGGTTCAAGTGAAGCAGATGCTGGATTGTTTCGCCGTATCGGCTTGGTGTCCCCATATAGCCGTGCTGAGATCGGTGAGGTGATGGCTGGTGGTGCTGCTGAGCTTGCTGGTTTGCGTCAAGGCGATATCGTGTTGCAGGCGGGCCCACACCGTGTGCTGGACGGTGCGCAACTGCGCGGCTTGATCCGAGCCTCAGGGCAGAGCAGTGTGGCTGCGGCCTCATCTTGGAAAATTTTGCGCGCTGGAGAATCGCTGGAAATCGCCGTCAAGCCTGAGCTGGTTCAAGAGGGGACGGAAAAAATCGGAAAGATCAACGCTTTTGTAGGCGGTTTGCCCGAGTTCGTCACGGTGCGATACGGTCTCTTGGACGGTTTGTGGCAAGGGGTGATCAGGACGTGGGATGTGTCAATGCTGACCTTGCGCATGATGGGCAAGATGGTGATCGGAGATGCGTCGCTGAAGAACCTGAGTGGGCCTCTGACGATTGCAGACTATGCGGGTCGCTCAGCCAGCATGGGCGTGACGTCTTATTTGGTGTTTTTGGCTTTGATCAGTGTGAGCCTGGGGATATTGAATCTACTGCCACTGCCCGTCCTTGATGGCGGACACCTGATGTATTATCTTTGGGAATGGCTGACGGGGGAGAGTCTGACGGATGTGTGGCAGGAGCGCTTGCAGCGGGTGGGTATGGCTGTGTTAGCGGTCATGATGTGCATCGCGTTTTTCAATGACATCAATCGCCTCTGGGGCTAATCTTTTTTGGGAACCTGTTTCAGGTGCCAATTTCATTATTCATATAAAAATGCAACTCAATCGATTTAACCTGCGCCAAACTGTCGTTGCTGCGGCTTTGATACTCGTCGCACATTCCGCGTTGGCGGTTGACCCCTTCACGGTGCGCGACATTCGTGTCGAAGGTTTGCAGCGGGTTGAGCCCGGAACCATTTTTGCATCCATTCCGGTGCGTGTTGGCGATACCTATAACGATGAAAAAGGAACAGCGGCCATTCGCGCACTGTTCGGGCTGGGCTTGTTCAAGGACATCCGGCTGGATGTCTCCGGTGACGTACTGGTGGTCATTGTGGAAGAGCGCCCCACAGTAGCCGATCTTGAGTTTGTGGGTACCAAAGAGTTTGACAAGGATGTTTTGAAAAAAGCCTTGCGCGACGTGGGCCTGACGGATGGACGCCCCTTCGACAAGGCCTTGCTCGACAAAGCTGAGCAAGAGCTCAAGCGCCAATACATTAATCGGAGTCTTTATGCCGCTGAGGTGGTTACCACGGTGACGCCTATTGAGCGCAACCGTGTCAACTTGACCTTTACGGTGATTGAAGGTGAGCTTGCCAAGATAAGCGAAATTCGAATCGTGGGTAACAAGGTTTTTTCCGAGTCAACCTTGCGCAATTTATTTGATCTGGATTCCGGTAACTGGATGAGTTGGTACACCAAGTCGGATCGTTATTCGCGTGCCAAACTCAATGCGGATATTGAAACGCTGCGCTCCTACTACCTGACGCGTGGCTATCTGGAGTTCCGCATTGAATCGACCCAAGTGGCAATTTCGCCAAACAAACAAGATATGGCCATTGCTATCAATGTTGTTGAGGGGGAAAAATATGTCGTTGCTGGTGTCAAGCTGGAAGGTAATTACCTGGGTCGAGATAACGAATTCAAATCGCTAGTTGCTATCAAGCCCGGGCAGTCTTACAACGCAGATCAAGTGGCTGAAACCGTCAAGGCCTTCACCGATTATTTTGGGAAATTTGGTTTTGCATTTGCTCGGGTTCAGTCCCGCCCAGAGATTGATCGCACAACCAATTTGGTTGTCTTGGTGCTTCAGGCTGATCCCTCAAGACGTGCCTATGTACGGCGAATTAATGTGGCTGGCAATAACCGATCCCGCGACGTGGTGATCAGGCGTGAACTACGTCAGTTGGAGTCTGCCTGGTACGACAGCGATAAAATCAAATTGTCACGTAATAGAGTTGACCGTGTCGGTTATTTCAAAGATGTGTCAATAGAAACAAATGACGTTCCAGGCTCTGTCGATCAAGTTGACCTCACAGTAAATGTTACAGAAAAACCTACCGGAAGTTTGACACTTGGTGCGGGCTTCTCCAGCACTGATGGCTTGGGTCTTTCGTTTGGTATTCGTCAGGACAATGCCTTTGGTTCTGGTAACTCTTTGGGCATCCAGGTCAATACCAGTCAGATCAACCGAGTGATCGTGCTCAACACGACTGACCCGTATTTCACGCAAGATGGTATTTCCCGCACGTTTGACCTCTATCACCGTGTGTCCAACCCCTACGTGGATCCCGCTAGTTA
>CANCAO010000215.1 GCA_947374105.1 Comamonadaceae bacterium
CAGAGGTCAGGCGTGCATCCCACACCCACCAAGCACCCCAGGTGGGTTTGCCCCAAAAAGCGCCCGTCCACAGCGCCAGAAAGGTGAACATCGCCCCTGTGGGCGCCAGGGCACGCGCCACCATGGAGGCCAGCCGCGCATTGAAAGCCCAGCCCACAGCTGCCCAGCCCGCCATGACGAGGTAGAGCACCATGGACATCCAGGCGGCTGGCACGTGGACGAAGATGATGCGGTAAGCCTGGCCTTGGGTTGCGTCTGTCGGTGCGACAAAGAAGCCGATGTACAGCGCAGCCCCGGCGAACAAAATAGCCGCCGTATAGAGCAAGAGGATGAGGTGGCCCGCTAGTTCGTAAAAACGAGATGGGGCGGCGAAGGTGAAAAGCTTGAGCGGAATTTTCATGACCGTGGGCGTGTGCTGGGTATGTCGAAAGTCGTTGGTTTCAAGTTGCCGAGATCCGTAAGGCCGCCGCGCTGGCAACCGGTGCACCCAGTGATGTGAGCAAGAGCAAGGCACTCAATAGGTACAGATGCGCACGCGGCGACAGACCTGCATCTACTGCGGCCACTGCGCCTGCGCCGAAGATCAGCACGGGAATACACAGCGGCAAAACCAGTAAGAGAATCAACACACCGCCATTGCGCAGGCCCAGTGTCAAGGCCGCGCCGACGCTGCCCAAGAGACTCAGAACCGGTGTGCCCAGCAGCAGACTCAAAGTCAGTGTGGCAATGGCTGGCCCGCTCATGTCAAACAACAGCCCCAACACCGGGGCAACGAGGATCAGCGGAACGCCCGTCATCAACCAATGGGCCGCAGCTTTGGCCGCAGCGATCAACACCAGGGAGCGTTTGGATATCAAGAGTTGTTCTAACGAACCGTCGGCATAGTCACTGGCGTAAAGCGCGTTGAGTGACATCATGGCCGACAGCAGGGCGCAGACCCACATGATGCCGGGTGCAATGTGCCGCAGCGTGCTGCTCTCTGGGCCAACACCCAGCGGGAAAAGACTGGCTGCCACCACAAAGAAGCCCACGGGCAGCAGCGCTTCAATGCGCCGCCGACTCGCCAAGCGCAGATCACGACTGACCATGACCGTGAAGATGTTGGGGGACATCAGGCGCTGACCTCGTGCAGATCAAGCGTGTTGATCTGCACACCGCTCAAGTTCAAAGGCAAGTGGCTGGTGAGGATGACGCTGCCCTGGCGTGCCAGGTGGGCTTCAATCAGACTGTTGACGATGTGGATGCCGTCTTGATCGAGCGTGTCAAAAGGCTCGTCCAGTACCCACAGCGAGGCGTCTTGCCCCAAGGCCAATCGCGCCAGCGCCACACGCCGCCTCTGGCCTTGGGAGAGGGTGCGAACGGGCAGGTTGCTACGGTGGTGGATGGACAGCTGGCGCAAGGCCTTGGCAATGCTGTCGGGTGAGCTGTCTTGGCCGTGGAGTTGGGCCAAAAAATGAAGAGATTCGGACACTGTCAAATCATCTTTGAGGCCATTGGTGTGGCTGATGTAAGTCAGTGGCTGCACTGCGTCGGTGGCATCGGTGGCCTCAGGAGGTGTTGTTGTTGTCCAGCGCAATGCACCGTGATCCGGTGGCGTCAAGCCCACAATGATGCGCAGCAAACTGGTTTTCCCTCGACCGTTTTGGCCACGTAACCACAGAAGCTGTCCGGGGCGAACGGAAAAATTCACATTTTGAAAAAGCCATTCGTCGCCACGGCGAAACGCGAGTTGTTCAGCAGTCAGCATCGTTGGTTTTGTGATTTCAAAAATCGTAGCGTGCGCCAAGGTAGTAAAACAAACGTCTAGAGGTCTCTGCCACCGTCGGGCCAGTGCGTTCGGCTATTTCATACGACAACTCTGACTCCATGGACACTTGTTTCAATACGCGGTAGGTCATACGAAAACCAGGTGTCCAGCGCACCGTTGTAGTGTCGGTGTTATCCGTTTGAATGTAGTAGCGAAGCGAGGGCTCGATTTGTAACTTTTCGTTCAAGCCGGATAGGTTGTTGTAAGAAATAAGCTTGCCGTTATAGGTGGGGCCGCTGAGTAGGCTCAAGTTGAATACGTGGGTGTCGCGCACCGAGTACAGGTTGCTGCCAATCATCTGAAATCCCAGGCTCCACAAGTCCCCGGTGCTTGCTTGGCCATTGGGCAAGATCACGGCCACGGGCTGAATGGCACCGATGTTGGTGTAGTTGACGTTGGAGCCCGCTTGCCAGTTGCTGGACACTGGCGTAGTGACACCTACCATCGCCTGGTTTTGCAAGGCCGTGATGCCGTTGACCTGGTCGCGCAAAACTTCAATTGAGGTGGTACCCAGCAGGTCAGAAATGCGCCGTGCCGGAGCCAATAAAGCCGGGTCTTGGAAGAACAGAATGTTACCTAAAGTACGCATGGGGGCCGAGCGGCGGTCATACAAGAAGTTGTACACCGTGGTGTCGGGCAGTTGCCAATTGCCTTGCACAGCCACAATGTTCAGGCCATTGAGCACTTGGTCATAGTCGAGTTGACCTGAGAGCGAAACGCCGCTGCTGAAGTAGCGCATCTCTGTGCCCAGGGCGCGTCTGTCCACTTCGCCGTCAATGGTTTGTTGGATCACGTAGGCGCTGCCACTGATTTCGTTGGTCAGGGCTTCGGCATCAACAGAGACGCCGTAAAAATTACGTTGCGTATCGAGCAAGGCGTCGGTCGGCACGCCATAGACGGCATTGACTTTCCACTTTGGTGCAAAGGCGTAGCCTGCCTGAATGCCGTCGAAACGGTAGAGCACACCGCCACCCGTGGGTGACTGGCGGCCAATGCGAAAGCTGGTGCCGTTGACAAAGGAGCGCTGGTCAAAGTACAGGGCCGACAAAAGGTTGACGTTGGGTCGGTTGGGCATCATGTCCGCGCTGTAGGTGTTGCGCACCACAAAGCGCATGTCTTTTTCAGCGTCGCGGTAGCGCCAGTTCAAATCGACGTTGGTCTGCATCTGCTTTTGATCGATGGCTGACAGGTTGCTCTCGGATTGCAGAACCGGCAAGCCACTGAGCGGCGAGTTTTGAAAGTCCAGCGTGCGCACTTGGGATTGGCCACCAAAATAAAACATGGACACGGAGCCGCTGGTGGTGGAGGTTGGCTCTGCTGCGTTGCGAGCCTTAGGGACATCGTTGACTGTGGACAGGCCCGCAAGCAATTGTCTGACCTGATCGCTGTCTGCGCCATCGGGGTAGAGCCTTAGGAATAATTCAAATTCGCCACGCGCACGCAGCGTGTCGCCGCGTTTTAACTGGATTTGGCCGGCTAGCTCTTGGCCATGGCGTGATGAGGCGTTAGGGGGCAGGTTGAGCAGCGAGTTCAGCGGTTCGATGGCGTCGGTGTAGTCGCCTCGGTCATGCGCGGCCAGGGCTTTGGTGAGCAGGGCGGTGGCCGTGGTTTCGATGTCTGTGGGGGCTTTGATGGGGGTGAAGGTTTCGCTCGCAGTCACGTTTACGGTGGTGCGCGGGGGCGCAGCCTTGGGGGCCGTGGTTTCAAACAGGCTCACTACTGCGTTGGGAAACCGAGTGTTTAACTGTTGCAGGGCCGCATCGGCCTGCGTGCGATTGTCGAAATAACCCAGATTGATGTCGAATACCGTGCCGGTGTCCACTGTGCGCTGTGTACTGAAGACTTCTTTGTCTTGGAACTGGGCAGGCACAGAGCTTTGCAGTGATTGTCCTGTTAGCGTTGAACTTTGTAGCTGAATGAAGTAGCGGTTGGTGACTTGCGGGGCGGGCACGGGTTTGCTGATGGGGGCTGTGGAGACCTCGGCTCCCAAGCCTTGGAGAGTAATTTCGATGGCCTGTTTCTCACGCCCCGCGCGGACTTGAAAGCGGATGGGTTTGCTCAAGCGGATCAATAACTTGCGTTTGTTGTCTTGCCCGACGCCCCCAGATTCGTCCGTGACGATCATCTGGGACAGGCCGTCCTTGCCCCCTACGCGTCGTTCGCTACGGATGAGCAGCGGGGGCTCTGCTGCGGGCAAGACGTTGTAGAAGACCTCGATCAAATCGGTGAACTTGGCCGATCCCGTGTTGACGAATTGAACCGGCGTGACGAACCGAATGGAGACGACGGCATCTTTCCCCTCACGCTTGAGGTCAATGTCTTCCAGAACTTGGGCTTGCACCAGGGAGGACAAGCTGGCTTGAAGCACAGCGGCGCAAGTCCATGCGATGTGTTTCTTAAATTTGAAGGAAT
>CANCAO010000216.1 GCA_947374105.1 Comamonadaceae bacterium
GAGTTGTACTGTGGTGGCAAACCGTACAACGTTGCACCCGCACGCAAACAGATGGTGGGCGCGCAGAAGAAAGGCGAACTGAAGGCGTGGCTGCGCTTGAGCAAACCGCTTGGCGACGACATTATTGCCGTGATGATGGTGTGTGCAGGGTTCGCGTCAACCCTGCTTTATCCGCTCCACCGCGATGCCACTTGCGTTGTCATTACTGGGCTTTCGGGCATCGGGAAATCCACCATTCTGAAATTGGTCAGCGGCTTGTATTCAAATCCCTTAAACATGGTGACATGGGAGGCGACGGCAAACGGGCTTGAAGCAGCGACCAAAAAGTTCCAGCATAAGCCGTTTGTAATCGACGAGATTGGGCAAGGAAGTGCCCAAGTTTTCGCCAAGGCCGCATACCGACTGACCAATGCGTCCGGCAAACTCCGCGCCGACACATCCGGTGTTTTGGTCGAGAACGAGCGCAACGTCAGTGTGGTGCTGTCGGCGGGTGAGGAATCACCTATTGCAATGATGATGGCTGCGGGCATCGACGTGAAAGCAGGGCAGCGTGCGCGTCTGTTGTGTGTTCCAGTGTCAGAAAAGGATGGGGTCTGGAGCACGGTCAAGGGCTATGGTTCCGGCGCGGAAAAGTCCAAGCAAATCACTGCTGCATTGACCCAATGTTACGGCGTTTCCGGCGAAGCCTTTTGCAAGTGTGTGGCAAATCGCGTGAGCAGCTTGAGTGCCGATTACGCCGCCTCTGCTGCCAAACTGCGCGAGCAGATCACGGCGGACATCGAGTTCACCGCCGATGATGGGGTGGTTGACCGTGTGCTTGAAAACTTCGTGCTGTTTGCGTTTGCAGGGATGCTGGCGATTGACGCGGGCGCAGTCGCATGGAGTCAGCAGCAGGTGGTTTATGCGATGCAGCGCGGGTTCTCACTGTGGCACGCGGAGCATCTAAATTCGCGCCCGGTGACTGAGGATGAAATCATGAACCAAGTTAGCCTGTTTTTCCAATCGGAACGCGGCACCAAGTTCAAGCCTTTCGATCAGTTTGGTGACTCCCATTCCGGCGTGGTTGCAGGGTATGAGTACACGCCGCGTGGGGGTGGTGAGCCATTGTTTCTGGTGTACCCCGCGTACTTCGAGAGCAAGGTTTGCGGTGATCTGGACAAGAACGCAGTCATCGCCCAACTGCGCAGCCGTGGCCTGTTGGTGTCAGGTTCACGCGGTGTGCCGACCAAACAATTCCATCTGCCGGGAACGGACAACCGCAGCGCCAGTTTTTACGCCATCAAGCAGTCTGTTCTTCTTGGCTGACGATACGACTCCCCGGAAGCCGGAATATGCAAATATGCACGTATTCCGGGGAGTGCCCCAAAAGGGTAGGGCAGCGGTCGCTGAGTGTGAACCGAGCCCCAACGGCACGAAAACCAGTGCCCAACCAACCAATTTCGGCTGGCTCTAATAAGAGTGTGAATGAACGATATGAGAGTAGTGGTAGATATCCCACTAATGGTAAATGTAATGATCAGGCAGTACCAATAACCATAGCTGGCTATCGCTGTACCAGCACAGAAAGCATAGCCAATAAGCGCCGCAACAGCGCCACCAAAACAGGGCCTTCCCAAGCTGGAAAACGCCTTGTGTGCAGCATTCCCGCTATGCGGTCAATCTGCACTCAGAGCCAAAAGCGAGAACTGTAAATAGCTTGTGCATCGGCGGTATGTCGTCATGCGCAAGTTGCACTCAGACGTGTTCGCTTGCCCGAAATGGGCTGGCAATCGTCATCAAGTGCTTAGCAGCGCACGGCCTCATGCGGTTGATGCAGTCGATATGCCCGAGAGCAGTCGGCTCCGTTTAATCTTGTTTGAGAAAGCTCCTGATATGAAAACCGTTGTCCCATTTGTAAAACGCCCAGTTGTTGATCGCCTTGCCTACATTCTGCCGTGGGCGTGCGCACGCTTTGATGACCAAAATGAAATGTTGAAACCAATCAAGGCTCGAATAAAGAAGGCCGTTGCAGCCGGAACGTGCGAATGGGCTTACTCCAAGGGTTCTCGCTATCGTGAAAACTTCCGCATCCTGCTTGACGGTGGATCGGCGGCCTATGTGCAGATTGGGGCGTTGATTCCCATGCGCCAGAAGGGCGGTATCCGAGTTGTCGTCAATCCTGCCAAGTTCTGCGACGGTGATGCCGCCCAACTCAACCGCGTAATGCGCCGCATCATTGGCCGGGAGTATGAGCAGTTGATGCGCCGAACGCCCCTTGATTAACTGCATCGACTTCGCAGTGGACATTTACCATGCAAGCCTGACGAAGATGTTGGTCAGCTACAGCAATGCCCAACGTCACACCGTGATGGCAAAGCGCATGGCGCAGAACTGCCACATTGAAGGCTACAACTTTGGCAGCGTCACCAGCGACTATTTCACCGTCGCCTACGACAAAAGCCAAGAGCGTGTTCACGCCGCGATTCTCAAAATGCTGAAGGCCACAAAGTCAGGCGTTGGCACGGAGAGTTTGAAAGCCAATGCGGTCAAGCAATTGAAGCAGGCGATTGATGGAATCGACATCGTGCGCGTTGAAGTGCGTGGCAAGAAGTTGCGCGGCTTGCCGCTGTGGAAGCTGGACAGCCTGCCTAACCGCTTTGAGCGTTTCCGGTTTACAGACCTTGATGCCAGTGGTTCCGCGCTGTCGGCTTTGACAGAACGTGCTTTTCTTGCAATGCACCGCCAGGACGGCGAGAAGGCCGCTTTGGATGCGTTCAAGCACACCAAGCAGGCTCGCAATGTGCGCGCATTCTGGCGCTCGCGTAAAGCCGCATGGTGGAAGCCTGAACCGCTGTGGCTGCAGGCGTGTGCGGCATTGCGTGCCATCGGCTTGTTCCCCGATGAAGCGTTTGAGCCCCAAGACGAATGACGGATGCGATCACCTTCCCGGTGATGCCTATAACATCATCGGTTTGGCCGCCGTCACCATGCTGTAACAAGTGCTTGTAACGAATGCCATCGCAGCGGACTCATTTTGAGAATTGTGTGCCGCCGTGGTGTCAGATTGAGGACAAAACAATCGTCGCCTCCCGCGCCTCATGGATGGATTACGTCAAAAGCCCAAAACGTACTATTGAAACACATAATGTTTTAATAGTGTCTTTGTTCTATAATTCATTTCATCAGATCAAATGACACACAGGAGCGCAAAAATGACAGCCGTACTTGAGCATCAGCCCCCCGTATCGCAAGACCGAGGCGCACTCGCCAAAATGGTGATGACCTTGCTAGATCACTGGAAGCTGCCCACGGAGGATCAGGCCGCGCTCTTGGGTATTGCCGCCAGCAACCGCGCTGCACTAACGCGCTACCGCAAGGGCGAGGCTATCGGAACCAGTCGCGACCAGTTTGAGCGTGTCGGCCATTTACTGGGTATTCACAAGAATCTGCGCCTGCTGTTCCCGCAAAACCGTGACTTGGCATACCGCTGGATGTCCACACGCAACAAGGCATTTGACAACCTGACCCCTGTAGACATCGTGAAGGAATGGGGTTTTGCTGGCTTGTTGATGGTGCGCGCCTATCTGGATCGGGCGCGTGGCGTTTGATGGAACAGTTATTCTCTCACCTCACGCTGACGGATGTTTACTGCAACGTCATTCGCAATATTGTTTCCATCAGATCGTCACAAGACCTGTTTGATGATTTGACCAGCAGTCCCGAAGGGTGGGCACTTGCGCAACAAGTAGAAGACGAAGTTAAACCACCGCCGTATCAGTCCAGAACCCCCGTCATTCACAGGCCGTTTGAGGATGCCGAATGGTTTAATGCGATTGGGTGGCCCTTTAAGCACTGGCAAGCCAGTCGATTTTCTGATGGATCATTTGGGGTCTGGTACGGCTGTGACACGGTGGAAACCTCAGTGCATGAAACCGCCTACCACTGGTTCAGCGGATTCTTGACCGATGCAGGGTTTGAAAAAGAGAAGGT
Source organism: Comamonadaceae bacterium (assembly GCA_947374105.1). Lineage (GTDB taxonomy): Bacteria > Pseudomonadota > Gammaproteobacteria > Burkholderiales > Burkholderiaceae_C > CANCDA01. The sequence continues at coordinate 3,970 of CANCAO010000216.1, forward strand.
CATTGGTGAACGCAAGCTGTATGAGGTTGCCTGCGATGCGGCGCTGGTGGACTTGCGGCCATTGACCACTACACATTCAGGCCTGATACACAAGACCGATTACAGCACCGCCCAGTCGGCAGGCGCAAGACTTCACCGCGAAGGGCATCCAGGACTGGTGACGGCATCCGTACGCCATGCGGCAGGGCAGAACTATGTCGTCTTGAACCCCGACGTTTTGTC
>CANCAO010000217.1 GCA_947374105.1 Comamonadaceae bacterium
CGCCGTGGGCGACATGGCGCTGGCCCGCGCCGAGGGCACCAGCCAAAGGTTTTACAGCTTTAGCGCCCAGATACAGCGCGAGCGCAAAGACTACTACGACCAGCTAGAGGCCACCCAAAAAGGCCCGCTGGACGTGACGCCATGGCTCAACTGGTTCTTGGGCTGCCTGCTGCGCGCCGTGCAGGGCGCAGACGCCACGTTGGCCGGCGTGCTGGACAAGGCCCAGTTCTGGCAGCGCTGGGCGGGCACGCCTCTGAACGCGCGGCAAACCCAAGTACTTAACCGCGTGCTGGACGGCTTTGAAGGCAAGCTCACTAACGCCAAGTGGGCGGCGTTAGGCAAGTGCTCTGCCGACACCGCGCTGCGCGACATCAACGACCTGCTGGAGCGCGGGGTGTTGCGCAGGCTAGAGGGTGGGGGGCGCAGTACGGGGTATGAGTTGTATGAAAATTTGAGAGCTAGTCCAAGCGGATATTTCGCAAACGGCTATTAAATACATAGCAATTTAGGTATCGTTATTCTCCTAACCAACCAGCGTCTCCATTGCTTAATTGAGGCAATCCACAGGATAGCAAATAGTCGAATGTTTGGTCGTAGTAGGCACAAGGCCGGGTGGGATCGGTTGGACTACCAAGGGGTACAAATATCACCATCCCCTGGCGCGCACGGGTCAGGATCACTCGGTACGCGTTCTTCAAAAATAGTTGCCTTTCAGTGGCATTTGAACGTTGCCATTTGGTGCCGCGAAAGCTGTAGTGCTTCCATGACCCCGCGTCATACCGATAGTCAGCATCCCAGCACACGCCGGCCCAATCCAACTCCAAGCCTTGAATGTCAAATTCACTCGCAACTTCTTCGAGGTAGTACGAGGAGCGCACATCGGTGCGGTCATTCAGAAACCACACGGGAGCGTCAATCTGCGACTTCATGAAAATGCCTTCAGGACGAAGCCGATTTGCACCAGAAGAAGCGATGAGACCAAATCGTTCGCTTCCTCGCGCCGTATCCCGCAGCCACTGGCGGGCAGTACCGAGATCACGGGTCAGCTCAATCGGATAGCGATCTGCGATTTTTTCGTAGGCTAAACGGGCATCCATGGGCCTGTTCTCAATCAGATGACCTACAAACTCGGAGAGGGACTCCGCTCGGAATGAGCGCATTGAAACACTCAAGTGCAGTGCTTCGTCTTTCGTCGCCACGACTTTCTTCAGTGCCGCACTCGTTTCCGAATCCCAGATGTAGTCGGGGTCGTCAAGTCGACTGGATAAGTGCACGTCCCAATGCGCAAATTGCTCGCCCATCACCGTGACCCATTCAGCCAAACCCGCTTCACCTGTGTTGATCTCCTGGCCGCCACCGATTAGGCAAACAATGACACACCAAGATTCATGTCGATCCATGGCGCCCACCAAAAAAGCGGGCTCAGACATGTCGAAGTCAGCGTGGTCACGCTTTTGCCGCATGAACTTAGACGCCTGATCCCGGTTCCATGCTCGTTGCGCTTCATCAAAAATCACCACACGCTCAACGGGCGCTTTGGGGTCGCGGAGCGCTTCGTCTCTGAAATGATGGATGTTTTGGACAAACCCTGAAACCTTGCGGGCCGCATCCTTCTTGGGCACGTTTTCTCGAATCGCCTGATCTCTGGCAAGGGCTTCCCGCAGTACATCAACAAGTGGGCCATTGCCAGACAGAAAAACAGCGTGCTCATCTGCATGGCCGAGCACCCGAGTCGTGGCGATATTGAGGCCGGCGAGGGTTTTGCCAGCACCGGGAACGCCGGTCACGAAGCAAATAGCTTTCCGGCTTGTTGCCTTTGCGTTTTCAATCAGTTCATTGATGCGGTCAGTGGTGCGTCCTAAATTCTCCGCATCAGCGCCAGACCGGGCAATCTCACTGACGTCATGGTTGCGATACAACGCTTGTGCTGCCTCTACGATAGTGGGTGTCGGTTGATAACCGGAACGCGACCACTGCGAGTGGTCTATCTGAAACGTCTGTGTTTGTGCAAGAACCGATTCAATGATGCCGGTCAGGTTTGATGGGGCCGCACACACGGGCTTAGCCACACTGTCGTCTGCCCAGCAATAGGTTGGCGATTTCTGATTTTCCGCGTTCGTCGCGATCAATATTGGCAAGACAGTCGCGTTGTGGCTGCCTTTGTGGAAATTTTTCAGATCCAATGCATAGTCATGCACTTGTTCAAGCGCAGCATGGTCAAACGTGTCCGAGCCAACTTTGAATTCAATGACGAAGACGACACCCCGTATAAGAAGGACTACATCTGCCCGTTTGCCCATGCGGGGGATGGAGAATTCAAAGTAAATCCTACCTGTGATAACGCTGGCCAGGGCGATTTTTAAGATCGTGATTTGCTGCTGCCACGCGTATCGCTGCTGATTTTCAAGCGCAAAACTGTGCCTGGCTGTGAGCTCACCAAGCACTTCGTTTTCACTTGAATGGCAGAAGGTGGCTAAGTCGGCTTCGTAATAAGCAGTTTGCAGCATGTGTCGGAATGATTTATATGGCGTGTGGTTTATATTTTTGCTCGGGTCGTCACCGGGTGACCCCTATTTCAAAGCCGCTCGCAACTGGTCATACGAGAAACGCAGCTGCCTATTGCCGGTATGAGTGTTGCCAATGGGTATCCCGTCCCTGAGATGATGTGGTGTTGATTATGGCTGCGCCACTTTCGACAGTTTTCTACGGGTTTTCGGCGACCCAGCGGCGCAGATTCTCCAAAAACATCACCACCACACGCTGCGCATTGCCGTCGGAATGCCCGGCAGTGTGCGGGGTGATGATGACCTGGTCCATCGTCCACAGCGGTGATTCGAGGGACAAGGGTTCGTGCTCGAACACATCGAGGTAGGCGCTGCCCAACTGGCCTGAGCGCAGGGCGTCGATCACGTCTTGTTCCACCACCACTTCACCGCGTGCCACGTTGATGAGGCCTGCGCCGCGTGGCATCAATGCCAGCGCTTTTGCATCGACCAGGTGGCGGGTTTGATCGGTGAGCGGGCAGGCCAGCAGCAGCCAGTCGGCTTGGGGCAGCACTGTGGCAAACTCTTTGAAGCTGACCATGCGGACGCCATCGAAGCGCTCAGTTTGCGCAGGGGCAAGGGTTTCGACAAGCTCAACCCGAACGGTGTGTGAACTCGCTTGTGCAACAAGTGCAGTTGGCAATGAATGCCGCAGCACGATCAGCTTCATGCCCAGCAGGCGTAAAAATTCGGCGATGCGCTGGCCTATGGGCCCCCAGCCGACCAGCACCACGGTTTGCCCGGCCAAGTCGCGTGGTGCATCACTGCCGAGCCGTGGTGCCCAGCGGCGCTCGCGTTGCGCTGCCATGAGTTGGGGGAACTTGCGCGCCAAGGCCAGCAGCCCGGCCAAGGCCATTTGCGCCACCACTTCGGCATTCGCCCCGGAGGACGTGTGGACTTGCACGCCGCGTGCACGCAAGTCCAGGTAGATTTGTCGGTCGGCCCCGGCGGAGTGGATGTGCACCCATTGCAGTAGCGCTGACTCACGCAAGACGGTGTAGCAGTCTTGCAAGGCGGGAGCCAGCTCATGCTTGGTGGAGCGGCCCGTCACGTCGCGCGAGATGAAGGCGATGTCGATGTCTCTGCGGCCGCTGGCCACGGCGGACTCGATGCTGAGCAGCTCAAACGGACGCGTGCCCATCACCTCGGCAATGGCGGCATGGTGCTGGCCCAGCGCCTGCTCGGACAGCAAAATGCACACGGGGTGGTTTTCAGAATTTTTCACGATCTTGTGAAGTCATACAGACGTGCAGGGTTGTCCACCAGCACACGCTGGCGCTGCGCTGCGCAGGGTCGGGCAGCCAGCGCGCCAAGAGGTTCATCAACACGCCGTCATCGGGCACGCCGCGCGTCAGCCCGAGTTGATCCAGGTGCGCGATGAAAGATGCGCCGTCGAACTCGGCTGGGGTGTCGCTGCGGTCATCGGCCGGCGGGTGGCGGGCAAAGGGGCCGAAGACGTGGGCGTGGCTGTCGCAGACGCCAACGGGCACTTGGAATTGCAGTGCGGTGCGCTGGAGCAGCGGGAGTAGGCAAAGGCGTGTCATGGTGGTTGTGTTGATCCGACTGAGTTCCAGCGCGCACGAATGTCAGCGTCGATTTTTTAATACGCAGTACGCGCTACTTGATCCCCGCCATCCC
>CANCAO010000218.1 GCA_947374105.1 Comamonadaceae bacterium
CGGTGTAAAGTTTGAAGGCATCAGCTTCTCCAAGCGTTGCACGCCATGCTTTAACTACTTCAATGGGATCCAGTTCAGTGCCAGCGCAATACTCGTGTGCCAGCTCCTCAATTTCATGATCAGTCGTAGTGCAGGGCTGTTTGCACTTCACGCAAAGCTTGCGAACAAGGCGTTGCGACAAAATTCCGACAAGCGCGTCGGCAAAATTAAAAGGATCCATGCCTAGGTCGAGCAAGCGCGTGATACTCTCAGCCGCGCTATTGGTATGCAAGGTCGAAAAGACAAGGTGGCCCGTGAGCGAGGCCTCAATGCCGGTCTTGGCAGTTTCTTCATCTCGCATTTCACCGACCATGATGACGTCTGGATCCGCACGCAGAAACGCTCTCATCGCTGCGGCGAAAGTCCAACCTATTTTCGCGTTGACCTGAACCTGCCGCAGACCCGGTTGAGTGATCTCGATGGGATCTTCAGCAGTCCAGATTTTTGTATTGGGCTGGTTGATATGGCGCAACATGGAGTGCAGCGTTGTCGTCTTGCCTGAACCCGTAGGGCCACAAACCAGAACCAGGCCATAGCTGCGGGCCACCATCTTTTTCATCTCGTCTAGGTTATGGGTGGACAGTCCGAGCTTATCAACGGGAAGTGGTTCGGCTCCGGCAAGAATACGCAGCACGATGTCCTCGAGGTTGTTCGTCGTAGGAATGACCGCGACACGTAACTCAATGGCCATTCCGCCATGGCGGCTGAAATCGATCTTCCCATCCTGAGCCTGTCGGCGTTCAGAAATATCTAGATCAGACATGATCTTGATTCGCGATACCAGCGAGCTACGATAAGTTGATTCCAGCTCCAGGTAGTTTGTCAATGCACCGTCCTTGCGAAAGCGGATCAGCAGATTGCGGTTGCCTGGATTGGCTTCAATGTGGATGTCAGAGGCACCTTGAGAGTGTGCATCCATGATCATTTTATTGACCAGCCGCACCATGGTGCTTTCGTTCACGCGTGACGCTGCCCCGTCGAACTGCACTGATTCCGCTGGCTTGGGCGATTCCCGCGACAGCTGGCCTGCCAGATCATGCATTTCGATCAAATTAAGTTCGGCATGTGCCCGAGCTGTCGAAGTCTGGGGACTCTCTACCGATCCATCCGTCGTCGGATCAAAGAAGAGGGCAGAGGTTTGACTATTTGGACTTGAGTACTCCTTGGCGATTCGTTCCTGTAGGTCGCTGGCAGCGGCCATGACCGGCACAATCGACAAGCCTGTAGAGAACCGAAGTTCCTGAGTGAAATCGATCGCTAACGGGTTTTCAACTGCGATCACAAGCGCACTGCTTGTGCGAAATAATGGCAGCATTTGGTGCTGTTTCGCAAAACTAGCCTGGGACAGTTTCAGTGCTTCGATGCTCACTTTGAACTCTCGCACGTCAATGAATGGAATACCCAGTTTGATGGCCAGGGCTTCCTGAATTTGTTGACGCGACACTGCGCCCATATTGACAAGGATCTCCCCAAGCGGCTGGGTACGGTTGCCCTTCTGCGCTAACAAGGCCTGATCGAGTTGGTATTGGGTGATCAGATTGGCTTCCATAAGAACCTGGCCAATCCGGACATTCGGTCGACGCACCTGCTCCTTGATGGCCTTATCCAGCTCGAAGGGGGACACAATGGCACGTCGGCGTAAGAACTCGCCAAGCGGCTCGGCCCGCAAGGCAGCTTGCGTGTCAAGGGCCGTGGCGAGTGTGCGTGACGGCACGATGTTGCCCTCAGCAAGCGCCTCCCCCAGTAGTGGTCCGATATTGACGGTTTTCAATGCTTCTGCAGGAATGAAGCATGACCTCGTGGCGTCGCTGCCACTTTCTACGGGAAACAAAAATAGCCCCGCAGCCTCCTTGACGAATCCCTGTGTTTTCCCAGAGAAATCACTGCCGTCTTTGAAATGAATTCGGAAGTTTTTTTGCGTCGTCACATTCGCTGCGATTCCTCCTACGCCTTCAATCGCAGCGGTGTCTGGCTGCAGCATGAGTGGCTGGGTGATCGTCACGATCCGCACTTTGTTAAGCGGGATATCTACCGGCTTGCTTAAGTTATGAAACTTGAGTGCAACAACCCCATTTGCAGGATCAAACCGCGCCAACTCACCCATCAGGTCCGGTCGGTCAATCATTCCTACAGCGCACTCGCGGCTACGCAGGCCAGTGACCCCATCGGTCGGCACATAAAACGGCGGCATTGGCCAGTGAAAATCTATAGACGTCATTCTTTCGTCCTCACATTTAGAGCACTTCACCAATTACAAGCTAAATCAATCTGATCATCACAAGAAGGCCTGCCTTCACTTGACGATGCTTTCATCTTACAGCGCCAGTGAAATCGGTCTTGCCTCGTTTTCCCGAATAGTTTGATATTCTTGTAGAGGAACTCCACTCCATAACTGCCGCGCCCTAACTGCGAAACCCAAAATGGAAATTCAGCAGTTAATTTATTTTCCAAAATCCTATTCTGGCCAGCAACAAATGACACGACTCAACTGACGGCCAAAGCCAAACACCATGAATAATTTCGAATACGCTCGTCAATTGAAACAACTACTTATCGCATTGTGTGCAGGCCTGACCATCACCTGCGCCATAGCCCAAGGGACATTCCCCAACAAGCCGCTCACCATGGTCGTCGGCTTTGCACCCGGCGGCGGCACCGACATCGTGGCACGCATCATTGCAAGGCATTTAGGGGAAGAACTCGGGCAGGCCGTTTTGGTGGACAACAAGACCGGGGCCGGCGGCAACATCGCCACCGACTACGTGGCCCGCGCCGAACCGGATGGCTACACCCTACTGCTGGGCAGCGTGGGCTCGCTCACGGTGGCACCGCATCTGGTGGCCAAGCTGCCTTACCGACCGCTGATCGACTTGGCCCCCGTCACCATGGCGGTGGTGTTCCCCAATGTGTTGGTGGTGAACCCGGCCTTCCCGGCCAAGACGCTGGCAGAGTACGTGAAACTGGCCAAAGACAAACCCGGCACAGTCACGCAAGCCTCGTCGGGCATCGGCGGCGCAGGCCATCTGGCGGGTGAGTTGCTGAAAATCCGCGCGGGCATTGACGCCATTCACGTCGCCTACAAAGGCGGTGGCCCTGGCATGTTGGCGGTGATGGGGGGCGAAGTTAACGCCTACTACGCCACGCCGGTATCGGCTGGGGCTCAGATCAAAAACGGCAAAGTCCGCGCGCTGGCCACCACCGGTTTGAAGCGCGACCGCCTCTTGCCCGATGTGCCCACCGTGGCCGAATCGGGCTACCCGGGCTATGAGGCCACCAACTGGTACGCCTATGTCGTGCCCGCCAAAACGCCCGCCGCTGTGGTCACGCGACTCAATCAGGCGTTGGTCAAAACGCTGACGAACCCAGACGTGGTGAGCGCCCTGCACAAACAAGGCTTGGACCCGAACCCCAGCACCCCTGCGGAGCTAGCGACCTTCATGCAGCGCGAGTTTGATACTTGGGGCAAAGTGGTCAAGCAAGCGGGTATAAAGGCCGAGTAAAAAAGATCCGCACTATGAACACCCCCAACCTCCTGTCCGAAACCGAACTCACCACCCTGGGCGTCAAAGCCTTTCAAGGCTTGGGCCTGACACAAAAAGATGCTGAAGACGTGTGCCGCATCTTGGTCATGGCCGACTTGTTTGGGCTGTCCACCCACGGCATGAGCCGGGTCGAGTCCTATGGCGAGCGCCTGTTGGTCAAGGGCATCAACCCGCGCCCCAACATCACGGTGGAGCGCGTAGCACCGGCCTTGGTCAAGGTCGATGGCGACAACGGCGTGGGCCCGCTGGTCGGCATGCGCAGCCTGCAAGCCGCCATGGACGTGGCGCGTGAGTGTGGCATTGGCATGGCGCTGGCACGCGGCAGCAACCACTTTGGCCCGATCTCACCCTACTCGTACATCGCGGCACAGGCCGGTTTTGCCGGCATCATCGGCAGCAACGCCACGACCACCATAGCCCCCTGGGGCGGCACGGACGAGCGCCTGGGCAACAGCCCGCTGGGCTTTGGTGTGCCCAACCCGGGTGGTGCACCGTTCTTGCTGGACATGGCCATGAGCGTGGTGGCGCGCGCCAAAATCCGCAGTGCCTTGAAGCGCGGGGAGTCCATCCCCGACACCTGGGCCACCGACCG
>CANCAO010000219.1 GCA_947374105.1 Comamonadaceae bacterium
CGGGCACGCTCACCGGTGCGCCTAAAGTTCATGCCATGGAGTTGATCGATCAGCTGGAGCCCAGCAAGCGCGGCCTGTATGGCGGCGCTTGTGGTTACCTGAGCTTTGCGGGCGACATGGACGTGGCCATCGCCATTCGCACCGGCATCGTCAAGGGCGGCACGCTGTATGTGCAGGCTGCAGCAGGTGTGGTGGCCGATTCTGTGCCCGAGCTGGAGTGGAAGGAAACCGAAGCCAAGGCGCGCGCACTGCTGCGGGCGTCTGAGGTGGTTGAGGAGGGGATGGAATGAGTGCTCTGAAACTCCTGATGATCGACAACTACGACTCCTTCACCTACAACCTCGTCCAATATTTTGGTGAGCTGGGCGCGCAGGTGGATGTGTTTCGCAACGACGAGATTACGTTGGACGAGTTGGAGACGCGCTTGACCGCGGGTCAGATGGATCGGCTGGTGGTGTCGCCCGGCCCGTGTTCGCCTGTCGAAGCGGGCATCTCTGTGGCGGCAATTCGCCACTTTGCGGGCAAGCTGCCGATTTTGGGTGTGTGCCTGGGGCACCAGAGCATTGGCGCGGCGTTTGGTGGCAAGATCATTCGCGCGCAGCAGCTTATGCACGGCAAGACCAGCGTGATCACCACCACGCAGACCGGTGTGTTTTCAGGCTTGCCTCGGCAGTTCACGGTCAACCGCTACCACTCGCTGTCGATTGAGCGTGCCACGTGTCCGCCCGAGCTGGAGGTGACGGCCTGGACGGCCGATGGTGAGATCATGGGTGTGAAGCACAAGACACTGGCTATTGAGGGTGTGCAGTTCCACCCGGAGAGCATCTTGACCGAGCATGGGCACGCGATGCTGAAAAATTTCCTGCGCTGATTGGCTTTGATTGCGCTATTTATTTAATAGCTGCTTACGCTATTAAATAAAGGGCTGCAGCTAGATTTTGCATTAAAAATGACGAGAAATTCAAGACCATGAGCACCGACCAAAAAATCACCCCGCAGCAGGCGCTGCAGCGGGTGATCGAGCACCGCGAGATTTTTCACGATGAGATGCTGCACCTGATGCGCCTCATCATGGGCGGCGAGATGTCGCCGGTGCTGATGGCCGCGCTCATCACCGGCTTGCGCGTGAAGAAGGAAACCATTGGTGAGATCACTGCCGCCGCGCAGGTGATGAGGGAGTTCTCCACCAAGGTCAAGGTGGCCGACCCAACGCATTTGGTGGACATCGTGGGCACGGGGGGTGACGGCTCGCACACTTTCAATATCTCGACCTGCGCCATGTTTGTGGCGGCGGCGGCGGGGGCCAAGGTCAGCAAGCACGGTGGGCGCAGCGTCAGCAGCAAGAGCGGCAGTGCGGATGTGATGGAGGCGCTGGGCGTCAACATCAACCTCACGCCCGAGGCGATTGCGCAGTGTATCGCGCAGGTGGGCGTGGGCTTCATGTTCGCGCCCAATCACCACCCGGCCATGAAGAGCGTGGCCCCGGTGCGCCGTGAACTGGGCATCCGCACGATTTTCAATATCCTGGGGCCGCTGACCAACCCTGCGGGCGCGCCCAATATGCTGATGGGTGTGTTCCACCCCGATCTGGTGGGCATCCAGGTGCGCGCCTTGCAGCGCCTGGGCGCAGAGCACGCGCTGGTGGTGTATGGCAAAGACGGACTGGACGAGGTCAGCCTGGGCGCGGCTACGATGGTGGGCGAGCTGAAGAACGGTGAAATCACCGAGTACGAGATTCACCCCGAAGATTTTGGCCTGACCATGGTCAGTACCCGCGCCCTGCGCGTGGACACGCCCGAGGAGTCACGCGCCATGCTGCTGGGCGTGCTGGACGACCAAAGTGGCCCGGCCCGCGACATCGTCATCCTGAACGCTGGTGTGGCGCTGTATGCGGCGAATGTGTGCGCCAGCATGCAAGAGGGCATTGCGCGAGCGCGTCTGGCTATCGAATCCGGGGCGGCGAAGGCGAAATTGGCTGAGTTGGTGGCTTTGAGTCGCTCTTTGGCTACTGATTGAGAAAACTAATATGTCCGACATCCTGAACAAAATCGTCGCCGTCAAGCGTGAAGAAATCGCGGCGGCCATCAAACGCAAGTCATTTGCCACCATGCGCGCCGATGCTGAATCACGGGTCTTGACGCGTGACTTTGTGGGGGCCCTGCGCGCCAAGATCAAGGCGGGACAGGCTGCCGTGATTGCCGAAGTCAAAAAAGCCAGTCCGTCCAAGGGGGTGTTGCGCGAGGAGTTCATCCCGGCCGATATCGCACAGACCTATGAGGAGCATGGCGCAGCGTGTTTGTCAGTGCTGACTGACCGGCAGTTTTTCCAGGGCGAGACTGATTTCCTCAAGCAGGCGCGGGCCTCTTGTTCCTTGCCGGTGTTGCGCAAGGATTTCATGGTGGATCCGTATCAAATTTATGAGTCACGCGCCATGGGGGCGGATTGCATTTTGCTGATTGCTGCCTGTCTGGATGACGCGCAGATGTCCGAGTTGGAGGCGATAGCCCTTAGCCTGGACATGGCAGTACTGGTCGAGGTGCACGATGCACCTGAGTTGGCGCGCGCGCTTAAGCTCAAGACGCCGCTGATTGGCATCAATAACCGCAATCTGCGCACGTTTGAGGTTTCGCTGGAGACCACCTTGGCTATGCGCCAAGACGTGCCCGCTGATCGGCTGCTGGTCACCGAGAGCGGCATCCAGGGGCGTGCGGACGTGCAGCGCATGCGCGAGGCGGGGGTGCATGCCTTTTTGGTGGGTGAGGCCTTCATGCGTGCGCCTGATCCGGGTGCGGCGCTGGCTGAGTTGTTTGCCTGATGCTGCTGGGCGCGGCTAATCGGCTCCAGGCGTGGCGTCCGGCAAATTGGTCCGTGGCCGCAGACTGGCAGCCCGTGATTCAAGCATTTTTGGCCAGTGATGCTGGGCAAAAGTTGGAGGGTTTCATCCGTGCGCGGCTAGACGCTGGGGCGACGATTTATCCGAGTCTGCCTTTTCGGGCGCTAGAGTTGACGTCACTGGACGGTGTGAAAGTGGTGATCGTGGGGCAAGACCCCTACCACGGGCCGGGCCAAGCCGAGGGTTTGGCGTTTTCGGTAGCGCCCGGTATCCGACCGCCGCCTTCTTTGCGCAATATTTTCAAGGAGTTGGCGCGTGAGGTCGCATCGGAGCTTCATGGTGATCTACGGGCAAATGCCTTGCCGACTAATGGGTCGTTGGTGTGCTGGGCGCAGCAGGGCGTGCTCTTGCTCAACACTTGTTTGACCGTGGAAGATGGTTTGCCCGCCAGCCACGCCAACCAAGGTTGGGAAGCGCTTGCTGATGAAATTGTCAAGGCTGTTGCAGAAAGTGAAAACCCCGTGGTCTTCATGTTGTGGGGCGCACACGCGCAAAAGTTGGAGCGATTGGTGCGCAAATCGGGGCGAGAACGCCACTTGGTGCTGACTGCCAATCACCCATCACCCCTGTCGGCGCTTCGCCCCCCGCAGCCCTTTATCGGCTGTAATCACTTTAGCTATGCCAATGTGTTCCTGAGGCGGCATGAGAGAGTGCCAATTTCATGGCATAATTACGGGCTCACCTGAGGAGAGGTGGCCGAGTGGTTAATGGCAGCAGACTGTAAATCTGCCCTCTTACGAGTACGCTGGTTCGAATCCAGCCCTCTCCACCAGCAGTTGATATTTGGCGTGAAGTTGGTATCGGTTGGGTAGCGGCTTTGATGCGGGAGTAGTTCAATGGTAGAACCCTAGCCTTCCAAGCTAATGACGCGGGTTCGATTCCCGTCTCCCGCTCCAGATATTGTCTGTTGGCATGTGTGTTTTGTGAATGAAATTTGCCCATTTGGCTCAGTGGTAGAGCACTCCCTTGGTAAGGGAGAGGTCGCGGGTCCGATTCCCGCAATGGGCACCAAATTTTGAAGTGCGCAGCATGTGCTGTGGCGCTGTGATAGCTGTAGTCCTTGATCGGTAACTTGCTTTTTGCATCCTTTTCGGAGAATTGAAAATGGGAAAAGAAAAATTTGCACGCACCAAGCCCCACGTCAACGTGGGCACCATCGGTCACGTCGACCACGGTAAAACCACGCTGACCGCAGCCATCACCTCCGTGCTGGCCGTCAAATTCGGCGGTACGGCCAAGG
>CANCAO010000220.1 GCA_947374105.1 Comamonadaceae bacterium
CAGAAGTTCGTCAAGAGTGCTTCGTCTAAATCGACAGAATTCAAGACCTAAAATGACGCCTCATTTCATTCACAACGATCAAGAGCATGACCACTATTAATTTTGACTCCAGCACCCGGCGCGATGTTTTGCGCGTTGCCGCTGCTAGCGCCGTCGCGCTGCCTTTGCTGGGCCATGCTCAGTCTGCTTGGCCCACCAAGCCGGTGACTGCGATCGTCCCGTTTCCCGCTGGTGGTGGCACGGATGCGTTTGCTCGCCCGCTGTCGGCGCAGTTTGCCAAACACACGGGTCGTCAACTCATCATTGACAACCGTGGTGGTGCTGGGGGCACGCTGGGTGCGAGTATCGCTGCCAAAGCACAGCCCGACGGCTACACGCTGTTCATGGGCGCGGTACACCACACGATTGCCCCGTCGATGTACCCCAAGTTGGACTACAACATCGAGAAAGATTTCATCCCCCTGGCGTTGGTGGCCAATGTGCCGCAGGTGCTGGTGGTGAACCCGAAAAAAGTACCGGGTGACTTCAAAGCTTTTATGGCGCAGTTGCGCAGCAATCCAGGCCGCATGAACTACGGCTCTGCAGGTGGTGGCACCTCGCACCATTTGGCGGGCGAGCTTTTCAAGCAGCAGACCAAGACCTTCATCACGCACATTCCCTACCGTGGCGCAGGGCCAGCCTTGCAAGACCTGATCTCGGGCAATGTGGACATGATGTTTGACGGCCTGGGTTCATCGGCCACGCACATCAAAGGCGGGCGCATCAAGGCCTTGATGGTGTCAGGCTTGAAGCGCAACCCGGCTTTCCCCGATGTGCCCTGCGCAGGTGAGCTGGGTTTGCCCGACTACACCGTGACCACTTGGTACGGGATCTGGGCACCCAAGGGCACACCTGTTGATGTCCAAGCGCGCGCGGTGGAGGAAATTCGCAAAGCCGGTTTGTCCGATGAAGCCAAGGCGGTTTGGGCCAATCAGGGCGCGGAGTTCAGCAACTTCACACCGCAACAGTTTGGCCAATTCGTCAGCGCTGAAGTCAAGCGTTGGGCTGAAGTTGTGAAGCTCTCTGGCGCGAAGTTGGATTGATCATGGCAGGACCACTTTCACACATTCGCGTTCTTGATCTTTCTCGCGTTTTGGCTGGCCCCTGGGCTGGGCAAAACATGGCTGACCTTGGGGCTGAAGTCATCAAGGTCGAGCGCCCTAAGACGGGTGACGATTCCCGCGCCTACGGCCCACCCTGGATGAAAGACGAGCAGGGCAAGGAGACCAGCGAAGCCGCCTACTTCATGGCCGCCAATCGCGGCAAAAAATCCATCACCGTCAACTTGACGCACCCCGAGGGTCAAGCCCTAATCCGCGAGCTGGCGATCAAGTGCGACGTGCTGATCGAGAACTACAAAGTGGGTGACTTAGACCGCTATGGCCTAGGCTACAAAGACCTCTCCAAGCTCAACCCCGGCTTGATTTACTGCTCAGTGACGGGTTTTGGTCAGACCGGTCCATTCCGTGAGAAACCGGGCTACGACTTCATGGCTCAAGGTATGGCTGGGCTTATGAGTGTGACCGGCATTCCCGACGGCGAACCCGGCGGCGGGCCCATGCGCGTGGGCGTGCCGGTGATTGACATCTTCACCGGCATGTACGCCACCATCGGCATCAACGCGGCACTGGCGAACCGTGCCGTAACGGGCCTGGGCCAGCACGTGGATGTGGCCTTGTTGGACTCCTGCATAGCTTTGTTGGCCAACCAAGGCATGACGTACCTGTCAACCGGCGAGTCTCCGCAGCGCCTAGGCAACACTCACCCTTCCATCGTGCCCTACCAGGTGTTCCCCACCTCAGACGGTTCGGTGATTTTGGCTTGCGGCAATGACAATCTGTTTGCCAAGTTTTGTGCGGCAGCCCATCGTGAAGATTTACCGCAAGACGAACGGTTTACTAAAAATGCCAACCGCGTGAAGCACCGCGCCACCTTGGTGCCTGTGTTGGAAGACATCTTCAAACAGCGCAGCACCGAAGACTGGGTCAATGCCCTGGAGACGGCTGGTGTGCCTTGTGGTCCTATCAACACCGTGGCCCAAGCCTTTGCCAACCCGCAAGTGCAGTCGCGTGGCATGCAGATCCAGCTACCCCACCCATTGGCGGGTCAAGTGCCGCTGATGGGCAGTCCAATGAAGTTCTCAGGCACTCCGATTGAGCACAAGTTACCTCCCCCCGTGCTGGGTCAACATGCTGAGGAAATTCTGGAACAGGTCTTGGGTATGGACGCTCCAGCGCGCGAAAAACTGCGCGCTTCAGGCGCCATGTCAGCGTAGCACCAGCACCGGGATATGCGAGTGCGTCAGCCCGTGAGCGTCTCGCTGCTCAGCAGCAGACGCTTGATGGCTTTGCGCCCATGGGAACCCATCACGATCAAATCGCGTTTATGCTTTTTGGAGGAGACGATCACTGAGTCACTCACAATGCCTGATCGAATAGTGATGGCGTTTACATTGACATTTGGGTTTAAGGTTGACTTGCTGACCGCATCCACAATAGTTTGACTTTGTTCTACTTATTGCTTCTCGACATTGGCTATTTTATTAGCTTGTACTGCCAGGTTCCCTTCAAAATAACTTTGCAGATACTGGGACGCTAGCTTCAAAGCTACGGGGGTGTAAGAAGTTTTGTGTAAACGGTCTTTTGGCAGGAAACTGCCGTCTTGCATGGAGCAATGATGACCGTAGAGAAGAATCCGTTACCCACCGAACTCATAGACGCGCTGCTGGCGAACTACAAGAAGCCTGAAGATTTAATTGGCCAGGATGGCATCCTCAAGCAACTCACCAAGGCCCTGGTTGAACGGGCACTGCAGGCTGACCTGCCCCCAATTCCCGTACCAATCTAAATTCCAGAAGTCCGTGGTTTGCAAGATTAACTGATCCCTGGATCTGTCTTGCTGGTTTGCATTGAATTGCCAGTGAATCGGCGATTCAATGCGGCGAACGTTGCAGGCGGTATGCGCCCACAACTGCTGTGCGGTCTGATCTCGTTGTAATCCGTTCTCCAAGTGGCAATGGCCTGTCGGGCCTGTTCCAAAGATTCAAACCAGTTCTCATCGAGGCATTCATCGCGGAAGGTGCCGTTGAAGCTTTCTATGTAGGCGTTCTGGGTCGGGCTGCCAGGCTCGATCAGGATGTGTTTGATGCCGTGCTTCTGCGTCCATGTCATAAATGCCCGGCAGGTGAATTCCGGTCCGTTATCTGTCCTGACCTCTTTGGGATAACCTCTGAACGTGGCGGCCCGATCCAGCAACCGGGTGACATACGCACCGCCAATACCGAAGTCCACGCTGATGTCTACGCATTCGTGGCTGAAGTCATCCGCCACCGTGAGGCATTTGATACGCCGCGAGATTGCACCAGGGCGGGCAATGGCGTCGCTGACGAAGTCCATGCTCCAGGTTTGATTTACTGTCAGGGCAGCCACCAGCGGCACGCGCACACCAATGCGCTTGGTCTTCTTGCGTTTCCTGATGGATAGCCCTTCAGATGTGTACAGGCGGTACACCCGCTTGTGGTTGATGCCAGGGTACTGCGGGCGCAGAACGTCGTGGATCATGCGATAGCCCCAGCGCCTGCGGGTGTGCGCAGTCTGAATAATCTGGTCGCGCAGTTCCACATTGAACGCGCTGGTCTGGCCCACATGGCGATAGGTGTCTCGGCTTAGCCCCACAAGGGCACAGGCGTGGCGTTCAGACAGGTGGTGCTCATTGACCATGGCCCGAACTGCCTCGCGTTTGACTTGTGGGGCTAGCGCTTTGTGCCAAAGACGCTTTTAAGGGCATGGATGTCTAGGTGGGCTTCGGCCAATAGCCGTTTGAGCTTGCCGTTCTCCAACTCCAGTTCGCGCAGCCGTTTGGCCTCGCTGGCGTCCATGCCGCCGTACTTGGAGCGCCACTTGTAGAAGGAGGCATCACTGAAGCCGTGTTTGCGCCCGATCTCCTTGATCGGCATACCGGCTTCGGCCTGCCGCAGAAAACCAATGATTTGCTCTTCGCTGAATTTGCTTGTTCTCATGTCCATCATTCTCCGGGTTGATGGACTTCTTGGAAAAATGACTGGTACGGTTTATGGGGAGCAGGTCA
>CANCAO010000221.1 GCA_947374105.1 Comamonadaceae bacterium
CAAGCGGTGGACGGCCTGATTGGCGCGGCCTACGGCTCGGCCGGTGAGCGCTGCATGGCGATCAGCGTGGCGGTGCTGGTGGGCGATGTGGCCGACCAAATCATCCCCAAACTGATCGAGCGCACCAAGGCCCTCAAAGTGCTCAACGGCACGAATCTGGCCGCCGAGATGGGCCCCATCGTCACCGACATTGCCCACAAGCGCATCACCGGCTACATCGACATTGGTGTCAAAGAAGGCGCGCAAATGCTGGTGGATGGCCGTGGCTTTAAAGGCGCTGTTGCGGGTGAAGGCTGCGGTACTGACACATCGGGTGGCTTCTGGATGGGTGGCACGCTGTTTGACCACGTCACGCCTGAGATGCGCATCTACAAGGAAGAAATCTTTGGCCCTGTGCTGGCCTGCGTGCGCGTGCCCGACTTTGCCACCGCCGTGCAGTTGGTCAACGACCACGAGTTCGGCAACGGCGTGGCCTGCTACACCCGTGACGGTAACGTGGCGCGCGAGTTCTCACGCCGCATCCAGGTCGGCATGGTGGGCATCAACGTGCCGATTCCCGTGCCCATGGCCTGGCACGGTTTTGGCGGCTGGAAGCGCAGTCTGTTCGGCGACATGCACGCCTACGGCGAAGAAGGCGTGCGTTTTTACACCAAGCAAAAGTCGATCATGCAACGCTGGCCCGAGAGCATTGGCAAGGGCGCTGAGTTTGTGATGCCGACCGCCAAGTAATCGCATCATCTGCCCGCCCCATGACCATCCCCACCTTCGACTACATCATCATCGGTGCGGGCACCGCTGGCTGCCTCTTGGCCAACCGCCTAAGCAGCGACGCCAGCAAACGCGTGCTGCTGATTGAGGCTGGGCGTCGCGACGACTATCACTGGATTCACATCCCCATCGGTTACCTGCACTGCATTGGTAACCCGCGCACCGACTGGATGTACCAGACCGAGCCCGCAGCGGGTTTGAATGGCCGTACGCTGCGCTACCCGCGCGGCAAGGTGCTGGGGGGATGCTCCAGCATCAACGGCATGATTTACATGCGCGGCCAAGCGCGTGACTACGACCAATGGGCACAGGCCACGGGTGATGCTAGCTGGCGTTGGGAACAAACCCTGCCCTACTTCAAACACCATGAAGACCACTACAAAGGTGCTGACGCCCTGCACGGTGCTAGGGGGACACCTACCGAGCTAATGGACTTGCACGGCCAGCCTGCGGACACCTACCGAACGCTCATGCGCGGCCGCCAAACCGGGGGCGAGTGGCGCATTGAAAAACAACGCTTGCGCTGGGACGTGCTGGACGCTTTTTCGCAAGCCGCGCAGCAAGCGGGCATCGCCGCCACCGACGATTTCAACCGTGGAGACAACGAAGGTGTTGGTTATTTCGAAGTCAACCAGCGCAGCGGCTGGCGTTGGAACACGGCTAAGGCTTTTTTGCGCCCCACCTGCTATGCCCGGCCCAACTTTGAGATGTGGACCTTGGCGCAGGTGGCCAAGCTGGTGCTGGAAAAGCAGGCCGACGGCAGTCAGCGCTGCACCGGCGTACAGGTCTGGAGCGGGCAGGAGTTGGTGAACGTGACTGCCACGCGCGAGGTGATTTTGAGTGCGGGCAGTATTGGCTCGCCGCAGATTTTGCAACTCTCTGGCCTCGGGCCTGCTGCAGTGCTGCAAGCGCGCGGCGTGCCGGTGGTGCAAGACCTGCCCGGTGTCGGGGCCAACCTGCAAGATCACCTGCAAATTCGCTCGGTGTTCAAAGTCAAAGGTGTGTCCACGCTCAACACCCAGTCCCACTCGCTGTGGGGTAAGGCCAAGATTGCGCTGGAGTACGCACTCGCGCGCAGTGGGCCCATGAGCATGGCGCCCTCGCAGCTCGGTGCTTTCACCCGCAGCGATCCGTCGCAGCCGCACCCCAATCTGGAGTACCACGTACAACCGCTCAGCTTGGACGCCTTTGGCGAGCCGCTGCACACCTTCCCCGCCTTCACCGCCAGCGTGTGCAACCTGAACCCAACGAGCCGCGGCACGGTGCAGATCAAGAGCAATCATTTTGAAGATGCCCCCGCCATTGCGCCCAACTACCTCAGCACCGCGCACGACCGCAAGGTGGCGGCCGACTCACTGCGCGTGACGCGTCAGATCGTGGCGCAGCCAGCGCTGGCCAAGTACCAACCCGAAGAATACAAACCCGGCGTGCAGTTCCAAACCGACGACGAGTTGGCGCGCCTGGCCGGGGACATTGCCTCCACCATCTTTCACCCTGTGGGAACCACCAAGATGGGCATTGTTGACGGGCCCAACAGCGACCCGATGGCCGTGGTCGATTCCCGACTGCGGGTGCGTGGCGTGGCAGGCCTGCGCGTGGTCGATGCTGGGGTGATGCCCAGTATCACCAGCGGCAACACCAACTCGCCCACACTGATGATTGCCGAGCGCGCCGCGCACTGGATCATTGAAGATGCCGCTCAAGCACTCAAGGCATAAAGGGAAAACCCCCAGACGCAAAACCTCCACTCAACGCTACACTCGCGCCACGCAACTGCGAAGTGTGGATACACCACACGAAATGAGCCGAGGACGACACGGCGGGTTCGACAAAATCAACGATTTTTCACATCCAAAGTAGATGTGAACTCAAAGGCACCCCTTAACCCGGTGCCTTTACTTTTTCAAAACATTCATGGAACTGATCCTGGTCACGCTGGCCTCCGGGCTGGCTGGTTTTATTGATGCGATCGTGGGCGGTGGGGGCTTGATCCTCGTGCCCGCGCTGTTTGCTGCTTATCCCGGTGCCCACGCGGCCACTTTGCTGGGCACCAACAAGTCGGCATCGGTGTGGGGTACGCTGTTTGCCGCTGCGCAGTACAGCCGTCGGGTGACCCTGCCTTGGGCCACACTGTGGCCCGCCATGGCCATGAGCGCTTTGGGTGCCTTTGCCGGAGCCTGGCTACTGACGCTGGCTTCACCGCATTTATTTCGCCAAATGCTGCCGATTGTGCTGGTGGCTTTGCTGCTCTATACGCTTGCCAGAAAAGAGTTGGGGCGCACGCATGCGCCGCGCTTTGCCGGGCGCAGGGAAGTGGTTGCCGCCTCACTCATTGGTTTGGTGCTGGGGACGTACGACGGGTTTTTTGGTCCGGGTACAGGTAGTTTTTTTGTCTTCCTGCTGGTGCGCTGGCTGGGCTACGATTTCTTGAACGCCACGGCCTGCACCAAGCTGCTCAACCTCAGCAGCAACCTAGCCGCGTTGATCCTGCTGGCGCTCAAAGGGCATGTCTGGTGGCACATGGCGCTGGGTCTGGCACTGGCCAATGTCGCAGGCAGTTTGTTGGGCACGCGCTTGGCGCTCAAACACGGCGCGGGCTTTGTACGGCTGGCCTTTATCGGCGTCGTGAGTGCCTTGATTTTGAAGACCGGTTTCGATGCACTTCACCTGTGAGTTTGCCTATGAACGACCTCGCTATGATGACGCCAGCCCGACCCCAATTGAGACTTTGCGGGACAGACCGAGGCACAGCCTAGCTCAGTCCTCAACACAGATTAGGAGATGACATGTTTTTTTCACTGAAGACAACGGCAACACTGTTGCTGGTCGCCATCACGGCGACTGCCCACGCGCAAGCGCCCAAGGACTACCCCAGCAAACCGATCAAGATGGTCGTGTCCTTCCCCCCGGGCGGGCCAACTGACAGCAGTATTCGCATGATTGCGGAGAAGCTCGGCGAGATCTTGAAGCAATCCGTTTTTGTGGAAAACAAGGCCGGTGCGGCGGGGAATTTGGGAGCGCAATCGGTCACCGGTGCTGCGCCTGATGGCTATACCTTTTTGGTCACCTCTTCGGCCTATGCTGTCAACCCCAGTTTGTACGGGGCTAAGGCGGGCTACAACCCGGACAAAGACTTCATTCCGGTCGTTGTGTTGTCAACCCAGCCCAATGTCATTTCGGTTAATGAAAAAGTGCCGGTGAACAGCTTGGCCGAATTGAAGGTGTACGCCGCCAATGGCAAAGCGTCCTTTTCAACGCCGGGTAGTGGAACCACCCCGCACTTGACCTGCGAAAACATCTTTCGCGTTTTGTGGAAATCCGACATTGTTCACGTCCCCTACAAGGGGGCCGG
>CANCAO010000222.1 GCA_947374105.1 Comamonadaceae bacterium
CCGGCCAAGACGCTGGAAGAGTTCCTCAAACTGGTCCGGGCCAAGCCGGGCCAATACCAATACGCATCGGCGGGCAACGGCACGCTGAATCACCTGCTGGGCGAGATGCTCAACAGCATGGCGGGCATCAAGCTGCAACACATCCCCTACAAAGGCGTTGCGCCTGCGATGACGGACGTGATCGGCGGCCAAGTGCCTATGGCCTTTGCCAGCCTGCCCTCGGTCATGCAGCACCTCAAGGCGGGCCGTCTGATTGCCCTGGGCGTGAGCTCGCCCACGCGCTCAACCGTCTTGCCCAACGTGCCAGCGATTGGTGAATTGGTGCCGGGTTACAGCGGCACACTGTGGGTTGGCTTGTTTGGTGCGCGTGGCGTGAAGCCGGAGATTGAAGCGCAGTTGCAAGACGCCATGAAGAAGGTGCTGGCCGCGCCGGACTTGCAGGAGAAACTATTAGCGCAGGGTGTGGAGCTTGCCAGCGCCACACCGGCGCAATTTGCCGCTCAGTTGCAGGAGGACATTGCGCGCTGGGCGAAGATTGTTAGGGAGTCGGGAGCGACGGTGGATTGATCAATTGCTTGTGGTGCGGCCTCTTTGTGCCCATAGCGGTCTTCTAGTCGGGCATCCTGAACTACAGAAAAGCTGCGAAAGCCGACATGCAAAAGCCAGAGGGGAAAATTGCAATAACTGACTGCCTATCATGCTACCCGACCAGGCAGTTGGCTGGGAAAAGTTAGACGCATTGTCAACCTCGTAAGGCTAAAAACCGCCAAAATTTCGAGGGGAAACTATTTTGGAGACGAGCGCAATGACAATAATTCGAATTTTGTACACTGCAACAATAATCGCTGCTTTGTCAGCTTGTGCAGCTCAATTGGTCTCACCCCCCGGCGCTGAATCTTCGACTCCTTACGCGCCCGTAAATGAGAGATCTCGAGGTGGGGTAGTTAAATACCTTAACGAAGGCGCAGATTTCGTGATTGAGAAAAGGCGCAATGACGCTTACAAAAAAATGTACGCCGCCTGCAACGGCAAGTACCGCATCGACGCCGAAGGGCAGAAGGCCGAGGGTGGTGTTTGGGCGTCAGGTAACAGTGTATTTTCTGGGTCGTCTCAATATTGGTATATCCAATTTTCCTGCGTTTTGTAGCCCAGAGGTTTCGACTCAAAGCCTTTAACAGGGGTGGCTACGAAGGAGAGACCGCATTCAGCCCATCGCAGCCGGACAAGCTAAAAACTCTTAAGACCACTTCTGGCAGATAGCAGTCCGTGATGTGAGTCGAACTTCATATAGCCAACGCCTCATCCAACACCTCCACCCAATGCCTCACCGGCGTAGCCGTTCCGCTTTGTAGATGGGTGATGCAGCCAATATTGGCCGACACGATGACTTCGGGCTGCATCTCGTTCAGGTTGCCCAGCTTGCGGTCGCGCAGCTGGTAGGCGATGTCGGGGTTGAGCACGGAGTAGGTGCCGGCGGAGCCACAGCAGAGGTGAGCTTCGTTGGTGCTGACCTTCACGTCAAAGCCTAAGTCGCCCAAGTACTGCTCCACACCGCCACGTAGTTTTTGGCCATGTTGCAGGGTGCAAGGGGGGTGGAACGCCAGCTTGGGGGCTTTATGGGCGAGCCCTTGAAGAAGCTCAGGGCGAACGGATTTGAGTGTGGCCACCAGCTCGGGCAATAGCTCGCTCAAGTCTTTTGTCAACTCACTGATGCGCGCGGCCTTGGCAGCGTACTGTGGGTCGTCTTGGAGGGTATGGCCGTAGTCTTTGACGGTGACGCCGCAGCCGGAGGCGTTCATGATGATGGCCTCCACCGTGTTGGGTGCGTCGGCCTGTACATGCGGCCACCAAGCATCAATGTTGGCGCGCATCTGGGCTTTGCCGCCCTCGTGGTCGTTGAGGTGAAACTTCACTGCACCACAACACCCGGCTTGGGGCGCAATCACTGTTTGAATACCCGCTGCGTCCAGCACGCGCGCGGTGGCGCTGTTGATGTTGGGCATCATGGACGGCTGCACGCAACCGGCCAGCATGAGCACCTTGCGGGCGTGGGTGCGTGTGGGCCAGGTGCCTGCGTTTTGCGGCGCGGGCACTTTGTTTTTAAGCGATTGTGGCAAGAGGCCGCGCACCAGTTGGCCCATCTTCATGGCGGGGGCAAACAGGGGCGAGGTCAGCCCTTCTTTCAACGCCCAACGCAAGGCACGTTCACCCACAGGGCGCTCGACTTTGGCGTCCACCAGCTTGCGGCCAATGTCCACCAGATGGCCGTAGTCCACGCCCGAGGGGCAGGTGCTTTCGCAGTTGCGGCAGGTCAGGCAGCGGTCCAGGTGCAGTTGCGTTTTGCGCGTGGGCGTTTCGCCCTCCAGCACCTGCTTCATCAGATAGATGCGGCCACGCGGGCCGTCCAGCTCGTCGCCCAGCAGTTGGTAGGTCGGGCAGGTGGCGGTGCAAAAACCGCAGTGTACGCACTTGCGCAAAATGGCCTCGGCGGCCTGGCCGTCAGCTGTGTTTTTGTATTCGGGGGCGAGGTTGGTTTGCATGCTTCTACTCAGTTGGGGACAGCGCTAGTGCGCTTTGCGTCACTGCGGACTGTCCCGCAAGGTTTAAAGATCCGCAAACATGCGGCCCGGGTTGAAGATGCCCGCGGGGTCGAATTGTTTTTTGAGCTCGCGGTGGATGCGGTCCAGCGGCGATGCCAGGGGCGCAAAAACACCTACGCTTTTGTCGGCAGCTTGTGCAGCCAGATACAGGCTGGCGTGTCCGCCTGCAGCCTGAGCGGCAGCACGCAGGCGAGGCGCAGCTGATGCCGGTGCCCACACCCAGCGCTGGCCGCCATGCCACTCCACTAGCTGTGGCCAGGGCAAGTCGAGCACCGCCGCAGTTTGCGCCACACTCAAGCGCCACAGCACCATGTCGGACGCAGGCGGCTTGGAGAAGAAGGGCAACTGCATTTCACGGCAGGCCTGCCAGGCTTGGCTGGCCACGGCGTTGTCCAGTCGCTCTGCGCTCATGCTTTGCGCCATTTTTAGGCAAGCCGACTCAACGGCCGCCACTGCCCCGCGCAAGCGAACACAGAGCAGCTCACGTTGTCCCAAGTCTGAATGTTCATGCACCCAGCAACTGGCGTTGAGCGGCAAAGGCTGAGCGCCCCAGCGATTCAGTTGTGCGAGCGCTTGGACCTGGTCAACTTCAAACAACAAGGTCGCTTCAGCCGGTGCAACAGGAAGCACCTTGAGCGAAACTTCGGTGATCAGACCCAGCGTACCCATTGAGCCCGCCAGCAGACGCGAAACGTCATAGCCTGCCACGTTTTTCATGACTTGGCCACCGAAGGTGAGTACCTCACCCTTGCCATTGAGCAACACAGCACCGAGCATGTAGTCACGCACGGCACCCACGCTGGCACGGGCCGGGCCGCTAAGGCCTGAGGCCACCATGCCACCGACGGTCGCGGCGCTGCCGGTGGGGGCATCGCTGTTTTGTGAGTTGTAGTGCGGCGGCTCGAAGGGAAGACATTGGCCTTTTTCTGCCAGTGCGGCTTCCAGCTCGGCCAGGGGCGTGCCAGCGCGCACGGTGACCACCAGCTCGCTGGGCTCGTAACTCACGATGCCGCTGTGGGCACGGGTGTCCAGTAGCTCGCCTTGCAGCGACTGGCCATAAAAATCTTTGCTCCCCCCGCCGCGAATGCGCAAAGGGGCGTGGTCGGCGGCAGCGGCGCGGATGCGCTCGGTCCAATGTTGCAGAGTTGAGTCCATAACTTGATTTTAGGAGACCTGAGGTAACGAGAATCGATTCACGGGGCGTCCTCAACACGGATGCTCATGACCTCGGACATCGACTCACCGGGCTGCAACACGCGCAGGCCAAGTTCGTCGGCAGTCCATTTTCCCGTCGCCATCAGATTAACGGCATTATTGACATGACTAACCGGCTCTATCGCCACAATGTCACGCGTGGTGTTGGTATAGACCACTAGGCGCTTGAGGCTGGACGCAATACGAATGCATAACGTGTCGTCAGTCAGGAGCGCATCACCTTGCCAACCTTCAAAGCAATGGTCCACATCCAGCGTTTCGCAATGCGTGT
>CANCAO010000223.1 GCA_947374105.1 Comamonadaceae bacterium
CCACTTTGCCGCCATCAGCAAGTCTTCCTTGCTGATGCCACAGGTCTGCGCCACCATCTCGGGCGTGTAGTCACGCACCGTGGCCTTGAGTTCGTCAAAGCCGTTGGTGTGGGCGGCGATGTAGGCCGTGTCCGTCCAACCCTCCCACAGCATCAGGTGCAGCATGCCGTTGAACAACGCGACATCGGTGCCGGGCTGGATGGGCAAAAACAAGTCCGCCAAACCCGCCGTGTCGGTGCGCCGTGGGTCGGCCACGATGACTTTCATTGAAGGATTTTTCTGCTTGGCCTCCTCAATCCGTCGAAACAAAATGGGGTGCGCATAGGCCGCATTGGAGCCGACGATGAAGATGCATTGCGCGTGGTTCACGTCGTCGTAGCAGGCGGGCGGTGCGTCGGCCCCGAGCGTGAGCTTGTAGCCCGCTACCGCGCTGCTCATGCACAGGCGTGAGTTGGTGTCGATGTTGTTAGTGCCGATCAAGCCCTTGGCGAGTTTGTTGAAGACGTAGTAGTCCTCGGTGAGCAACTGGCCGCTCACGTAAAAGCCCACCGCATCAGGGCCATGTTCTTGGATGATTTGGCTGAAGGTTTCGCTGGCAAAGCCTAGGGCTGAATCCCAGCTCACAGGCTTAGGTGCCTCGCCCCGGTGCTCGCGGCGCATGGGTTGCAGCAGCCGCGTTTGCCTTGTGACGGCTTGTGTCGCCGTGAGGTGCAGCGTGGAGCCCTTGGAGCACAGGCGGCCAAAGTTGGCTGGGTGATCGGGGTCGCCCTTAACCCCAGTAATTTGCGTGCCTTGAGATTCGATGATGACGCCGCAGCCCACGCCGCAGTAGGGACAGGTGGATTTGGTTTCTCGAATCAGGTCTAGGGTCATGCTTGAAGATCGCTTGAATGTCGATTCAAGCCGTGGCTTTGTGTGCAGGTCCGGCCACGGGTGCTGTCATGTCCAGCGCGAGTGTCGCCAACTCTTGCGCATTCAGGTGCACCACGCCGGCGTCTACCTTCACGGCAAAACTTTGCGTGCAGCCCTCGTCCGGCGCTTTGGCGCAGCCGTCGGCCAAGCCGATGGTCCAGTTGTGCAACGGGCAAGCTACGCTGGTGCCAAACACAATGCCTTGGCTTAAGGGGCCGCCTTTGTGCGGGCAGCGGTCGAGCAGGGCGAAGACTTGGTCTTGGTCGTTGCGGAACACAGCCACGTCCATGCCCTGCGCGCGCGCGACGCGGCGCGAACCTAATACGGGGATGTCTTCAACGCGACAGATGGTTTTCCATTCACTCATGATGTGCTCACTTATTTATAGCTGCTTACGCTATTGGTTAAAGGGCTTTAGCCCTATTTATGTATTAATTTTCTCGTACAAACCGGTCACGTTGTTCATCACCTGCAGGATGCGCTCGCTGGTCGTAAATACATTGGATTGGGCCTGGATGTCACCTGTGCCGGGTTTCAGGTTGCGTAGCGCCGTATCAAAAAAAGCGAACTGGGACTCGGCCAATTCAAGCTCAGATTTAATCGCAGCGGTTGCTTCCGGTGCTGATTTGAGTATCGCTTGCGCTTTAACAAACTCATCGCGCGCCTTGTTCACTTCAGCCGCAGAGGGTGTGGATTGCACGCCCCAACTGGCTGCCAGGTAGAAGGCCGCCATTCGCTGACTCAGCATGCGCTGACGCCCCGCCATGTTGACCAGTTGCCCTGCAGACTTGCCGGACACGCCTTCCAGTTGCACCGTGCCCTGGTTGGCTAGTTTCAACACCTTGCCTGATAACGCGATAACGCCAGCAGCACCTTCTTTGTCAGGCGTCTTTCCCACCAACGCACCCTTGTACTCGCTCCATGCGGCTTCGAGCTCGTTGTAAGTCGTTTTAATGTCCGGCGTGGGAGAAAACGCCTTGAGCTCCACTAACTGCCGGTCAAACAAGGCCAGCGACATGGCCATGGTTTTGCTGGCCGCGTCGGGCAGCACGCCTTGGCCCAAGGCCATGTAGCTTTTGGCGACGCGCTGACTCAGCATGCGCTGGCGTCCCGCCTTGTTGATGGCGTCGTTGATACTGACGACCTGGGCAGATGCTGAAAGAGGCAGCACCAGCGTAGTGGCGCCTGCCAGGAGTGTGCTGAGAATAGAACGACGTTGCATTATTAGCTCTGTTATTGATAGCTGCTTACACTAGTAGTTAAAGGCGTGCAGCCTGATTTAGGCATTAATTTTTTCAAACTGACGCACGTCCACGCTGGCCTTTTGCTGTTCGAACCATGGGTCGGGCTCGCCGTCCAATGTGAACTGCAAACGCTCCCACAGGGCTTTGCGGCCTTCGGCGTCGTCCAGAACTTTTTTCTTCACGTGGTCCAGGCCCACCCGGCCGATGTAGTGCACCGTGCGCTCCAGGTACCAGCCTTCTTCGCGGTAGAGCTGCATGAACGCGCCGGTGTACTCCAGCACTTCTTCAGCCGTTTTGACCTTGGTGAAGAAGTGGGCCACTTCGGTCTTGATGCCACCGTTGCCGCCGACATACATCTCCCAGCCGCTGTCCACGCCGATGATGCCCACGTCCTTGATGCCGGACTCCGCGCAGTTGCGCGGACAGCCGCTCACCGCGAACTTCACCTTGTGGGGCGCGTACATGCGCCACATGGCGCGCTCCAAGTCTTTGCCCATTTGCGTGCTGTCCTGTGTGCCCATGCGGCACCACTCGGAGCCCACACAGGTCTTGACGGTGCGCAACGCCTTGGCGTAGGCGTGGCCGCTGGGCATGCCGATGTCCTTCCAGACGTTTTGCAGGTCTTCTTTCTTCACACCCAGCAAGTCAATGCGCTGGCCACCGGTGACTTTGACGGTGGGGATTTTGTACTTGTCCACCGCGTCGGCGATGCGGCGCAGTTCACTGGCCGTGGTCTCGCCACCCCACATGCGCGGGATGACCGAGTAGGTGCCGTCTTTCTGGATGTTGGCGTGGCTGCGCTCGTTGATGTAGCGGCTTTGCGGGTCATCTTTGGCTTCTTTAGGCCAAGAGCTAATCAAGTAGTAGTTGACAGCTGGGCGGCACGACGAGCAGCCGTTGGGCGTCTTCCAGCCCATGAACTGGTGCACCGCGCTGATGCTGAGCAGCTTGTTGGCCACAATCGCATCGCGCACCGCCTGGTGGCCGTGGTCGGTGCAGGCGCACATGGCCTTGGTCTTGGGCGTGGCCGAATAGTCACCCCCCGCCGTGAACATCAAAATCTGCTCTACCAGACCCGTGCAGGAGCCGCAGGATGCGCTGGCCTTGGTGTGCTTGCGCACCTCGTCCAGCGTGAACAAGCCCTTCTCTTTGATGGCCTTGCAAATCGTGCCTTTGCTCACGCCGTTGCAGCCGCAGACCTCGGCTTCGTCCGGCATGCTGGCAGCCTTGGTGTGGCCCTCGTGGCCGGTGTCGCCGATGCTGGATTCGCCAAACATCAGCTTGTCGCGCAGGTCGGCTACGCTGCGGCCATCGCGCAGCAGCTTGAAGTACCAACTACCGTCCACAGTGTCACCGTACAGGCAGGCGCCAACAAGCTTGTCGTCCTTGATGACCAGCTTTTTGTAAACACCACCGAAGGGGTCGGACATGATGATTTCTTCGGTGCCTTCGCCACCCTGGAACTCACCCGCGCTGAACAGGTCAATGCCGGTAACCTTGAGTTTGGTCGAGGTGAGCGAACCGGTGTAACGCCCAATACCAAACTGCGCCAGGTGATTGGCCAGAACCTTGCCCTGCTCAAACAGCGGGGCCACCAGCCCGTAGGCAATGCCCCGGTGAGCGGCGCATTCGCCCACGCTGTAGATTCGGGCGTCGGTGGTGGTCTGCATGGTGTCGCTTACTACGATGCCGCGGTTGACATACAGACTCATTTTCTCGGCCAACTCGGTGTTGGGGCGAATGCCGACCGCCATCACCACCAAGTCGGCAGGCACCTCCATACCGTCTTTGAATTTGACGGCCATCACTCTCCCGTCTTTATCGGGGACGAGTTCTTGCGTTTGTGCCCCCATCAGGAACTTCATGCCGCGCTCTTCCAGCGATTTTTGCAAGAGTTGGCCTGCCACCTTGTCGAGCTGTCGCTC
>CANCAO010000224.1 GCA_947374105.1 Comamonadaceae bacterium
CAACCGTGCTTGCACACCCAGCGAGGTTTCCAGTGCGACGCCGATGTGGTCGATGTGAATGTCTGGACGTGATACCAAAAGTCGTGCGACCTGAAACAAAATTTGCGGTGACTTCACTTCGCGTAAATGGCCTACCATCACGGCCTTTAGAAATCTGGGGTTTTTCGGCAAGGTCTTGCGCGTGGTCGTGGACTGGAACATCACGCGGGTTTTGCCACGCAATGTCTCTGGCAAAGCTTGCACACCCTTATCCTGCAAAACCACCAGACACTGCGCCAAAGCTAGAGAATGCTGCGCAGTGACATCGTCAATGATGTCGTGGTACAGGTCTGTGCCAGTGAGCACCACCGCCAGCCCCTGCCCCGGATGGACGCTAGCCCAAGCCTCAATCGAATCGGCCGATCGGCGCGCATGCAAGGCCAACATGGCCGCTGCATCCATGCTCTCACCCGGTACCGGCCAACGCGAGAGGATGCGGGTGCGGGCATGGCTACGCAGCATTTGGGCCCAACGCCTGGCGGTTTGCCAGTTGCCATTGTTGTCAACCGCCAAGCCAGGGCTGACGATCAAAACCAATGGTCGTTTCATGCTTAATCCCCTTGCGCCCAAAAGACGGCAAACCAGCCTTGCGCATCTTTCCAGGCGTGCGTGTTCTGGAAACCGGCCTGACGCAACAATGCGTGGAAATCTGCCTCCTGGTATTTATAAGAATTTTCGGTGTGAATGCGCTCGCCCTGCACAAAAACGCGTTGCCCACCGGGCCAGCGCACCGTCACGTCGCGCACCGCTTTCAAGTGCATTTCAATGCGTGAGTGTTGCTCGTTAAAGAAGGCTTGATGCGCCCAGTCTGTCATGGCGAAATCACTACCGATCAGTCGGTTGATGTAGCGCAGCAAGTTTTTGTTAAACGCAGCGGTCACGCCCAGCGCGTCGTCGTAAGCGGGCTCCAGAATCGTCGCGGGTTTGATCAGATCAACCCCGATCAACAAGCCTCCGCCCTGGCAAGCTGCGCGGGCTTGGGTCAAAAATTTCAATGCCTCGGTAGGCGTGAAATTACCAATGCTGGAGCCAGGGTAAAACAGAATGCGTGGGCCTTCGCCCACCTCGGGTGGCAAGGCCAGTTGGGTCGAGAAATCCAGGCCCAGTCCGAGCATGTCCAGTGCCGGGTACTGGCGTTGCAAGCGCTGCAAAGCTCCGCGCAAAAAATCGACTGAAATGTCCACAGCCACATAGCGGCTGGATTGCAAGGTCTCAAATAAACGCGCCGCTTTTTCACAGTTTCCCGCACCCAAATCCACTAACGTAGCACCCGTAGGCAGCAACGCAGCCATAGCGCTCGCATGCTCAAGAAACAGAGCCGCTTCGGTGCGCGTGGGGTAGTACTCTGGCAGCTCGGTTATGGCCTCAAACAAACGCGAACCAAGCGGGTCGTAGAGGTATTTGGGTGACGTGGTGGCTGCGGGGGCCAGCAGACCCGCAGTCAACTCCGCGCGCACCGCCGCATGGTCTTCACGGTGCAGTTGGATGAACTGCGCTTGGCGCGGGGCAAGATTTGGCATATCGCGCAATATATCCCAGTGAAGTGACAGTTAAACCGGCAAGCGATCACAGGCCTCCTCTACGGGGTGGTTTTCACCACTGCATAGCGCGCCAGCGTCTTGAGTCGCGCTTGCGCATGGTCAACGATAGGCTGTCTCGGCAAATGAATTTCCTTGGCGCTCAAGTGAACTAGCTCCGGCATGTAACGCTTGATAAATTTGCCCTCAGCGTCAAATTTTTCACTTTGCGTAGTCGGGTTGAAGATGCGAAAGTAAGGCTGCGCATCGCAGCCACTAGACGCCGCCCATTGCCAGCCGCCATTGTTGGCAGACAAGTCAAAGTCAATAAGTTTTTCAGCAAAGTAGCGCTCGCCCCATCGCCAGTCAATCCCTAAATCTTTGGTGAGAAAGCTCGCAACCACCATGCGTAAACGGTTATGCATATAACCGCTCTGATTGAGCTGGCGCATGGCTGCATCCACCAGCGGGTAGCCCGTGCGGGCTTCACACCAAGCGGCAAACAGGGCATCTGCCTGCGGCCCTTTCTCCCATTCGATGCGGTCGTATTCCGGTTTGAATGCACCCTGAACGCCATGGGGAAAGTTCGCTAGAATCTGGGCGTAAAAATCACGCCAGATCAGTTCTGATAACCAAGTCGCCGCGCCGGCCGATCCTGTGACATGGCTTTGAAACATTCTTTGATACGCCAGTCGCGCCAGCTCGCGGATCGACACCGTGCCAAAGCGTAAATGCACGCTCAAATAACTCGGGCCTTTAACCGCCGGGAAATCACGCGCGGCTTGGTAGTGATCAATGCGCTCTAAAAAATTCTGTAATAAGGTTTGTGCGCCTGTTGCGCCGGTTTGAATGTTCAAGGCCTTGAGGTTGGTGGGCTCGAACCCGATATCTTGCAAGCTGGGTACTCTGCACAGTCCTTTGAGGGACGTAGACATCTGCTGCGACACATCTGCCCAATGCGCCGCGTAGTTCTCTGTGGGATAGGGCTTCAAATAAAAGTCACCGCCGTCTTGAGCCAACTTCTTTAGCCACGCGTTTTTGTAAGGCGTAAAAACCGTGTAAGGCTTACCCTGCTGGGTGAGCACCTCTTGCCGCTCAAACACCACATGATCTTTGAAAGTGTGAAGTGCCACCCCTAGGACTTGCAAGGCCTCGCCCACCGCAGCATCGCGCGCCAGAGCCTGAGGTTCATCGTCGTGGTTGGCGTACACCGCTTGCACACCCAGTTGCTGAACGATGCGCGGGATTTCATCCACCGCGTGACCGTGCAAAACAATCAGACGAGCACGGCCTGCGCTCATGGCCTGCATCTGCGCGTCCAAATCCCGCAACGATTCAAGAATGAATTCCACCCGGCGGTCAGCCCGCGGCAGATTTTGCAAAATGTCGGTATCCAACACAAAAATGCCGTAAACCGACGCGCAATTTTTCAATGCATGGTACAGAGCCGCATGGTCGTGCACGCGCAGGTCACGGCGAAACCAGACGCAGGAATGTGAAATTTTGGACATAGCTTTGAGTGTAGTTTTACTCACAAACGCTTTTCCACCTGGAAAATGCTCCAGTGAGACAATAGTGGCCTTTGATTCTCCTCCTCGACCCAAGGAAACCTCTCCCATGAAACGTCGTACCCTGCTCGGCACTGCGCCCGCCTTGCTGCTGCCAGCCGCTCTCGTTCACGTGCCCGCTCACGCCCAGGCGGCCTACCCCAACAAGCCCATCCGCTACATCGTTCCCGTGTCGGCAGGCGGCGGGGCCGACATGATTGGCCGCACGGTGACCGAGCGCTGGAGCAAAGTGCTCAACCAGCCCATGATCGTGGACAACCAGGGCGGCGGCGGCGGTGTGATTGCCAGCCAGAACACGGCCAAGGCCGTGCCCGATGGCTACACCCTGATGCAAGGCTACGTGGCCACCCACGGCACCAGCCCGGCCACGCGCAAGCTGCCGTTTGACGCCGTCAAAGACTTCACCCCCATCGGCATGATTGGCGGCACACCCAATGTGCTGGTGGTCAACGCCGCCCTCCCCGTTAAAAACATCAAAGAGTTCATCGAATACCTGCGCAAAAACCCAGGCCGGGTGAGCTACGGCTCGTCCGGCGCGGGCTCGCTCACCCACTTGACCATGGAGCTGTTCAAGCAGCAGGTCAACTCCTTCATGGTGCACATCCCCTACCGTGGCATTGCCCCGGCCTTTACCGACCTGATGGGTGGGCAAACGCAGGCGATGTTCCCCGGCCTGGCGGCAGCCATTCCCCATATCAAATCGGGGCGTGTGCGCCCGCTGGCGGTGACCGGCTTGAAGCGCCACCCGCTGTTCAAAGACGTGCCCACGCTGGACGAGTCGGGCTTCAAAGGCTTTGACGCCATGCAGTGGTACGGCGTGGTCGGGCCTGCGGGCCTGCCAGGGCCAATAGTCAAGCAGCTCAATGAGTCGCTCAACAGCGTGCTCAAGGCGCCTGATCTTCGCGAGAAGCTCTCGGTCGAAGCGGTAGAACCCATGCCCATGTCGC
>CANCAO010000225.1 GCA_947374105.1 Comamonadaceae bacterium
CCTTGCGTCATGGGCCTGAGGCGGGCATTGAAGCGGGCATTAAGGCGACCTTGCAGCAGAGCCTGGCCGATGCCAGCACGCTGTTACGTGAGCATGTGCAATGGGCACTGGCGCAGGTGGGCAGAGATGTGCCGGGAGATGTTCAGTAACTATTCTGTGAAGGAGGGGTCAACCATGTCGATGCAATACACCTATGTCTCGAACCAGTTGCCTGAGAACAAGATGCGCATGTACCCGACCAAGGTCATCAACATCATTGGCGGGCCGGGTTGCGACAAGTCGCTGTTCACGTCAGCCATTATTTTGTACCTTAGCCTGCATCAAAAAGCGGTGGAACAGATTCCTGATTTCGCCAAGTCTCTGGTCTGGCAAAAGGACTACGAGGCGCTGAAAAATCAGTACCACATAGCCCAGCAACAGTTTCGCATGATCGAGCTGCTGGACGGCCAGGTGCAGTACCTCGTCACCGAATGTTCGTTGCCGCAAGTCCTTTACTACAACGAGCACTATCCTGACAATATTTGCGACCGAGGAAAGACGCGGCAACAAGTTTTGGATTGGTACAAACAGCACAATAACGTGAACGTTCTGGTGGAGCGCGGGGATCGAAAATACATCCACACCGGCCGTTTTCAGGACGAGGCGCAAGCACGCGAAGTGGATCAGGGCCTGCGCCAAACCTTGCGCCGTGAGGGTTTGCCCTTCACCGCTTTGCCGCCTGAGATTGAGGCGATCAATGCCTTTGCTGCCACGTTGATTTGAATGGTGTTTCAGGGGACTTAATCGCTCCCTCATAATGGTTCCCGGCATCACATCTTGCAACCAAGCGCTGGAGACACTATGAGTTTGAAACAACGTATCGCACATTGGTCATTCACCACATTGGCACTCGTCACAGCGGCTGGGGTCGGGGCGCAAACCGCAGCCCAAACCAGCGCCGCCAGCTTCCCCAACAAACCCCTGCGCATAGTCGTCACCTTCACAACGGGCGGCGCGCCCGACATCATTGCGCGCTTGCTGGGTGAGCGCTTCACGGCGGCCTGGGGGCAGCCGGTCATCATCGACAACAAGCCGGGTTCAGGCGGCAATATTGGGGCTGACTTTGTGGCCAAGGCCGCGGCGGACGGCTACACCCTGGTGCTGGGCACGGTGGGCACGCACTCCATCAATGGCGCGCTGTATGCCAAGATGCCTTACGACATGGTGCGCGACTTCACCCCTGTCAGCTTGCTGGCCACTACGCCCAACTTACTGGTGATTAACAACGATGTGCCAGCCAAAACGCTGCAAGAACTCATCACTTTGGGCAAGCGCGAGGGCAAGATGAGCTTTGCCTCGCCCGGCTCAGGCACCTCGGTTCATGTCTCCGGCGAGCTGTTCAAAAACCTGACCAGCATTGACATGTTGCACATCCCCTACAAGGGCCGCGCCAGCGCCATTCCTGATCTGTTGGGCGGACGCGTGACCATGATGTTTGACAACATGCCGTCCAGCCTTCCGCTCGTGCGCGAGGGCAAGTTGCGCGCTCTGGGCGTGACCAGCCTGACGCGCTCCGCCGCTGCGCCCGACATCCCCACCATTGCCGAGCAGGGCTTGCCGGGTTTTGAGGCAGTGTCGTGGTTCGCCATGTTTGCGCCGCCCGCCACGCCCAAGGTTGTAGTGGAGAAAATCCAGACGGAAATTCAACGCATACTCAAGCAGCCGGAGATCGCTAAAAAACTCACCGACATCGGGCTGGAGCCCGTGGGCTCAACGTCCGAAGAGTTGGCTGTTTACCAGCGCGCCGAGATCGCCAAATGGGCCAAAGTGGTGAAGGATTCTGGCGCTAAGGTGGAGTAGGGGTTCAGATTCAGGCCGTCAGGTCCAAGCCGTCAATTCCCAACGGAAGTGGTCTTCGCGACCACCACCGCGTCGCCCTGACGTGGTGTATTCACCCGAGAGTTGCCGCACCACCCATCGGCCGATTTCGGGCACTAACCAGAGGTGCTCCCAGCGGGTGGTTGATGTACGGGTGAAGTCCTGATGCTGCAGGCCGATTAATCGCTCAATGTGCAAGGCATTGAACTCGCCTAGTCCCAAGGCGGGCAGGGTCACCTTCTCCCAGCGCTTGGCTACCGTCTGCACACTGATCCAGAACGGATAGGAGAAGTTATCCATCCTGTAATCGGTACGGATTTGACTGCTTGCTCCCACCACCAGTTCCTGCGGCCACAGCGGCACGGCGTCCACATAATTCTGCGTAAAGTCCCAGTGGGGCTCGCGCAGTAGCTGACCCCATTGCAGGTGATGCTCTTGCGGGAGTTTCACGCCGGCTTGCGTGCTCCGCTCAAGAAAAATCCGCGGACTGATAGATGCAACTTCTTCACGCTCAATGGCGACCACTTCGCCGTTGTAACTATTGAGTTTTTGGTAAGTCCACGATTGCCCCAGAGCCGGTGGCCGCATCTGAACCAGGCTTGCAGGCCCAACGATGGCTTGTGTTTGTAGTGGTGCGAGAGGTTGCAGTCCACAACCCGCTGGCAGCGCGAGAAGTGATAGAACAGTTTTACGTCTTAAAGCATCCATACCTCATTCCCCTATTTGGTTAAAAGTAAGGGGTTGGAATCCGTTCGGTGAAATTCGTTCCAAATGAACTTGCAGGGACTGTGTCAAGATAAAGCTTTGTAGCAAAGACAGACCATGACCACTTACGACGCGAGCTGGCTTGACAGCATGTACAACAACCGGGCCTTGGTGCCTGACTTCGCTAGACACTTCGGGCAGTGGGTCGAGGCGTCCGACGACGCGCGTGATGCGCACTCCAACCAGGTTGATATCCCTTACGGTGACGGCCCGATGGAAATGCTCGACGTGTTCCCTGCCAAGGCCAAGAAGGGCGCGCCGGTGGTGGTGTTCATCCACGGTGGCTACTGGCGTTCGCTCGATAAATCAGATCACTCTTTCATCGCCCCGGCCTTCACCAACCAGGGCGCGTGCGTGGTGATTCCTAACTACGCGCTGTGCCCAGCCGTCACGCTGCCGCAGATCGTGATGCAGATGGTCAAGGCGCTGGCCTGGACCTACCGCAACGCCCGCAAGTACGGCGGTGACCCGAGCCGCATTACGGTGATCGGTCACTCAGCGGGTGGACATTTGGCTGCCATGTTGCTGGCCTGTGCTTGGCCCATTTATGCCAAGGGCCTGCCGGTGGACTTGGTCAAGAACGCGCTGTCGATTTCGGGTCTGTATGACTTGGAGCCGATCATGCACACGCCTTTCCTGAAAGACTCTTTAAAGCTCACACCCGAGCAAGTGCAAAGTTGTAGCCCAGCCTGGATGCCACGCCCGCGCCAAGGCAAGCTCTACACCGTGGCGGGGGGCGATGAGAGTGCGGAATTCTTGCGTCACAACACGATGATTCAGACGGCCTGGGGTAAGAAGGTGGTGCCGGTGTGTGCGGCTATTCCAGGGCGAAATCACTTCAGTGTGCTGGAAGATTTGACTGCGCCGTGGGAGAAGTTGCACAAGCTGGCCAGCAAACTGGTTTTGAGTTGAACCTGCGAATACCGCACGTCTCTCGTCATCCCCGCGAAGGCGGGAGCTTTGTACGGGTTGTTTTTAGGCTCGCTTGCGCAAGTGCTCGCCTTCCCCCCCTATCCCCCCAGCCCCCATTCCACCCCCGCCGGGGTGGAAAGGGGGAGCCTCATTTGACCTCGCGGTTTATTCATGACTTACCTCGGAGCGTTTTGTAGGACTGTCGCAACAAACCCAGCACACAAGCCGAGGTTTCTACAATGCAGGCATGTTCTCTGCCCATACGCCAATCAGTGCTTCGTTTGACGCCCACAACTCCCCCCTCCTGCAACACCTCAACCCGGAGCAACTCGCAGCCGTCACCCTGCCGCCCGAGCCCGCGCTGATCTTGGCTGGGGCGGGCTCGGGCAAGACACGGGTGCTCACGACCCGCATTGCCTGGCTTTTGCAAACCGGGCACGTCACGCCCGGCGGCGTGCTGGCCGTGACCTTCACCAACAAGGCCGCCAAAGAGATGATGACGCGCCTGCAGGCCATGCTGCCGGTCAATGTGCGCGG
>CANCAO010000226.1 GCA_947374105.1 Comamonadaceae bacterium
GCCTACAGCAGGCAAATCACCTATGTCACTGACCGCCCTGGACATGACCGCCGATACGCCATTGATGCGCGCAAGCTGGAGCAAGAGTTAGGCTGGAAACCGGCAGAAACCTTCGAAACAGGTATTCGTAAAACAGTGCGGTGGTACCTTGATAACCCGAAGTGGGTGGCGAACGTGCAAAGCGGTGCCTACCGCGCGTGGGTGCAAAAACAGTACACATGAAAATTCTGCTCTTCGGCAAGGGTGGTCAAGTCGGTTGGGAGCTACAGCGCTCTTTGAGCGTGTTGGGTGAGCTTGTGGCGCTGGACCGTCATGAATCCAATGGGTTGTGCGGTGATTTGGCTGATCTGAAGGGATTGGCCGAGACAGTACGACGGGTGCAGCCCGATATTATTGTGAATGCCGCCGCCTACACCGCTGTAGATCAGGCCGAGCGCGAGCCAGATATGG
Source organism: Comamonadaceae bacterium (assembly GCA_947374105.1). Taxonomy (GTDB): domain Bacteria; phylum Pseudomonadota; class Gammaproteobacteria; order Burkholderiales; family Burkholderiaceae_C; genus CANCDA01. The sequence continues at coordinate 451 of CANCAO010000226.1, forward strand.
CTCACGCTCTCAACGCGCTGGCTCCTGGCGTGTTGGCGCAAGAAGCCGCGCGGATCGGTGCCTGGTTGGTGCACTACTCTACCGATTACGTTTTCGATGGGAGCGGCGATGCACCTTGGTGTGAGACCGACCCCCCCGCAGCGCTGAACGTCTATGGTCGAAGCAAGTGGGAGGGTGAGCAAGCCATTCAGCTCAGCGGCTGTAAGTATTTGATTTTTAGAACCAGTTGGGTTTATGCGACACGTGGCGGTAACTTTGCCAAGACCATGCTGCGGCTGGCGCAGGAACGTGAAGAACTTAAGGTGATTGATGACCAGTGGGGTGCTCCAACTGGCGCGGACTTGTTGGCTGACGTGACGGCCCATGCTTTGTGCGCTGTGACTGGGCGTGGTGAAGGCGCCGTGCCCCGCCCCGAATTGCAGGGTTTGTACCACCTGGCTGCTAGCGGATTTACCACTTGGTTTGAGTACGCAAAAACTGTTATAGACCAGTCAAAAAAAGCACAGCCAGCTATAAAAATAGTAGCAGGAAAAATCATCCCCATTCAGACCAGTGCTTACCCCACCCCCGCGCAACGTCCGCACAACTCGCGCTTGAACACCGCTAAACTGAAAGCCGCATTTGGCCTGAGTTTGCCACCTTGGCAAGCCGGTGTGGCCCGCATGGTGAGAGAGATTCTTTAAATACAGGAAATACGCATGACCCAACGCAAAGGCATCATCCTCGCCGGTGGCTCCGGTACCCGGTTGCACCCAGCTACCCTGGCCATGAGCAAGCAACTCCTGCCGGTGTACGACAAGCCCATGATTTATTACCCGCTTAGCACCCTTATGCTGGCGGGCATGCGTGACATCCTCATCATCAGCACGCCGCAAGATACGCCGCGCTTCACACAACTGCTGGGTGACGGTAGCGCCTGGGGTTTGAGCCTGCAGTATGCGGTGCAGCCTTCGCCAGAGGGCCTCGCGCAAGCCTTCATTATTGGCGAAGAATTTGTGGGCAACCAGCCAAGTGCCCTTGTGTTGGGAGACAACCTTTTTTATGGTCATGACCTTGCCGGTCTGCTGAGCGCTGCTGACGAAAAAACCAGTGGCGCGACCGTGTTTGCCTACCATGTGCAAGATCCAGAGCGTTATGGTGTGGTGGCGTTTGACTCCCACGGCAAGGCCAGTAGCATCGAAGAAAAACCGCTTCAACCCAAAAGCAATTTTGCCGTCACCGGTCTGTATTTTTACGATAGCCAGGTTGTGGATATTGCCAAGGCCGTCAAACCCAGTGCCCGGGGCGAACTGGAGATTACAGCCGTCAACCAGGCCTACTTGTCGCAAGGGCAGCTCAGCGTTCAGATCATGCAGCGCGGTTATGCCTGGCTGGATACGGGAACTCACGACAGTTTGCTCGAAGCCAGCCAGTTCATCGCCACGCTGGAGCACCGCCAGGGTCTGAAGATTGCCTGTCCTGAAGAGATCGCTTGGCGCAATGGTTGGATTACCAGCGAGCAAGTTGAACGGCTCGCACAACCGATGCTTAAAAATGGTTATGGCCAGTATTTGTTGCGCATGTTGGCTGATCCGAGTTAGGTGACAAATGAAAGTCATCCCTACCGCCATCCCTGAAGTCCTCGTCATTGAACCCAAAGTATTTGGTGATGAGCGAGGCTTTTTTTTTGAGAGCTTTAACCAGGCCGCCTTTAATCAAGCTACGGGCCTTGAGCTTGAGTTTGTGCAAGATAACCATAGCCGCTCTGCCCAACATGTACTGCGCGGCTTGCACTATCAAATCAAACAAACGCAGGGCAAATTGGTGCGCGTGCTGCGCGGCTCGGTTTTTGATGTTGCGGTCGATTTGCGTCGATCCTCAGCAACTTTTCGCCAATGGGTAGGTGTGGAGTTGACGGAGGGGAATTTTCGTCAGTTGTGGGTACCCCAAGGCTTCGCCCATGGTTTTTTGGTGACCAGCGAGAGTGCTGACTTTGTATATAAAACCACCGACTATTACGCGCCCGAGTTTGAACGTTGCTTGGCCTGGAACGACCCTGACCTAGGCATCCAGTGGCCCTTGATTTCTGAGCCTCAACTCTCTGCCAAAGACAAGGCCGGAGTCGCGCTGATTCAAACGGAAGTATTTGCGTAAATCTTTTGCATAAAACCTTGTTTTTACCTCCCTAAAATCCATGTCCAACCCCATCATTCATCCCGTTATTCTATGTGGCGGAAGCGGTACGCGCCTTTGGCCGTTGTCGCGAAAGTCTTTCCCCAAACAATTCATTCCCCTGCTGGGGGACAAGTCTTTGCTCCAACTTACGTTGGAGCGCGTGGCTCCTTTGGCACAGGGTGTAGCGCAGGGTGTGATGTGCGTTTCTGCGGATGAACACCGTTTTTTGTTGGCAGATGTGGCAGCCAAGGCCGGTTTTGATGTGCGACAAATACTGGAGCCACAACCCAAAAATACCGCTGCTGCGATGGCTCTGGCCGCCCTCGCGATGCCTGCTGACGCGTTACTGCTGTTCTGTCCAGCGGATCAGCATATCCCTGACACCCAGTCGTTTGTTGACATGGTTCGATCTGCGGCACCTGCGGCGCTTGCCGGTCGGTTGGTGACCTTTGGGGTGTTGCCCACCTCGCCCAGCACAGGTTATGGATATATCCAGAAGGGTGCGCCAGCGCCTGATGGTGGTTTTGCCGTGGCCCGGTTTGTTGAGAAACCGGCGCTGGACAAGGCCACTGAATTTTTGATCAGTGGCCAGTATCTGTGGAATGCCGGTATTTTTCTGGTGCGCGCAAGTCAATTGCTGGAGGCGTTGCAAACCTATGCGGCTGACATTTTGACTGCGTGTCGTAGTGCGATGGAATCATCGCAAGTTGACGGATTGTTTACTCGCCCGGATGCCACCGTGTTTGCTACTTGCCGTAGCCAATCAATTGACTATGCCGTCATGGAGCAGGCCGCTAACGTTAGTGTGTTTTCTTTTCAAGGTCAATGGAGTGATGTAGGTAGCTGGAACGCGGTGGCCGACCTGGCTCCACCTGATGCTCAGGGTAACCGGGCTGGTGGTGAGACGCAACATGCGCATCACCTGCGAGCTGAGCAAACCTACATTCATGCGGGTGGTCAACGCCCGGTGGTGGCCTTGGGCACAAGCAATCTGCTCATCATTGATACCCCCGATGCACTTTTAGTGGTGGATGCTGCGCATGCCGAGGGTGTTAAGGAAGTGGTGGCCCACTTGGAGGCGCTGGATGCATCCCAGGCATTGCAACATCGACGTGTCGCACGTCCCTGGGGCTGGTACGACAGCGTGGACGTGGGTACGCGCCATCAAGTCAAGCGCATCACCGTCAAGCCGGGGGCTACGCTGTCTTTGCAAATGCACCACCATCGTGCGGAACACTGGGTGATAGTAAGCGGTACAGCCGAAGTGACCAATGGAGAGAAGGTGACATTACTGGGCGAGAATCAAAGCACTTATATTCCGCTAGGACAAATCCATCGCCTCGCCAACCCCGGCAAGATGCCTCTGGAACTCATTGAGGTTCAAAGTGGCTCTTATCTGGGTGAGGACGACATTATTCGGTTTGAGGATACGTATGGACGGCGTTGAACATGGCA